>JAZDLZ010000705.1:0-4231 GCA_043801535.1 Pseudomonadota bacterium | reverse complement strand
ATGGGGGGGCGGCGAGGGCTCGCAGCCGCCCTTCTACCGACGAGCGACGCAGCGGATGCGTCCCCGCCACGAGTCTGCCGACGGGAGGCAAACCGTTCGGTGCTCTAGTCAATCCAAACGCACGTATCATGATCACCCGCTGTCTGGATGTATTCCTGCTCGGCTCTCTTCCATCCCTCGAAGAACTCGAGAGCCTTGGCTTGAAGATTGATTTCGCGACGCTGTGCTTCCTCGGCACCCTTCTCGGCGTCGGCCACTCGCTGCTCCCAGTGCGTCATGCCGGAGCCAGGCGCCGCACCGAACCGCACCAGCTCTCCGTACTTGGTCTTGTCGAGCTTGGCGATCGCCTTGCCGATAGCAGCATCGGCGCACTCCACCCTGGTCTCGGCAAGCTCGACCCGGGCATCGGCATGGCGTTGCCTGGCATCGACGACCTTCTTGGCCAACCCGACGTCGCCGAGCCGCTTGGCCTTCTTCAGCCTGGCCTGCGCACGCTCCCAGCGCTCGTCGAGCTCTCGCGCCTCCGCTCGTGCTCGGGCAAGCGCCTCGAGTGCCAGGTCACGGCTGTTGCGGGCGATGATCACCTCGTTCTCGCTTTCGTGAATCGCTGCCTTCCCCTCGGGCGGTAGTCTATCGACGAGCTCGACCGGAATCCTCGGGCTGGAGGCACAGCCACAGAAAAACAACAGCCCCAGGACTGGCGGGGCGAAGCGACGCGCAACACCGACAGTCCCGTGGACGCGGATCCGGATCATGGCTTGCCTCCCGCGCCCGCAATCGCCTGCAACGAGCCGAGCTCGGGATGCTCGGATGGCTCTCCTCGCACTACCGGCGGAAGGCCAGACTTGGCAAGCTCGCTCTTTGCCTGCGCGACGTAGCCGTAGAACGCATAGTGGGCGGCAAGGTTCAGCCTCGCCTTGCCATTGGCAGAATCGAGATCGACCGCCCGCTTGAAAGCCCCGAAGGCTGCGTCGGGCTCGCCCACCTTCTGCAACGCGACCCCGCGCAGATTGCTCGACTCACTGCTCGTTTCGCCAGCAGAGTCGATGCGATCCAGCACCAGCAACGCCATTGCCGCGTCGCCAGCGCCCAAATACAGCTCGGCAAGCCGTTGCAGGATCTTGGCCGAGGTCGGCGACTTCTGCAGCTCGCCGCGAAGGTCCGCCGCACCAGGGGGCTCTGCTCCGCCACGCACCGACACCTGGACGAAGACGGGTATTTGCTGGGGAATCGGTTGCTCGGAAAGGCAGCTGCGCACCACGTCGGAGAAGACCAGCAGCTTCCCGGCCCGCTTGGCGCACTGCTCGCGAAGCTCGGCCGCCCGCGCTCTCGCCTCGGCTGCCTTGGCCTTGATCGCCTCGCCCAGTTGCTGTCGCTCCTCGGCGGAAACGCTATCCGGAAGCCGGGCCGACTCGAGAAACTCGGCGAAATGCCGGTATGCCTCGGCCACCCGCGCCACCGCTGCCAGAGCCCAGGTGCCGACCCGCCCTTCGATAGCCAGGGCATACGCGCGATCGACTTCGGCAAGCAGTCGCGCCTTGCTGCCAATAGCCTCGACGATATCCTCCTCGCCTTCGCTCGGAGCAGCGAAGAAGTCGAAAGCCAATTCGCCGAGAATGAATCTGGCCTTGGCAATGACCTCGGTCGTGGCAGGGTCGCCCCCTTTGAGCTGCGCTACCGGAGACAGCACTGACGCTGCCTCGTCGCCCTCGCCGCGCCGGTACGCCAGGTACCCGCGCATGAAATCGGCTATCGGCCCGGATACGGAGGAATCAGCCACCGCCTGCCCGAGGGCGGTCAAGTTCCCGGTGCGCGCCAGGATCAGCAGAATGTCGCCGACAGAAGCGCCGCGGGTCGCCAGTGCCTTGATATCGTCGGCCGCCTGATCTTCGCCAAAGTACGCCCTGATTGCCGCAGCCGCGCGAAGCCGATCGGCGGCGTCCTTGGCCGAGGCGTCGATTCGGAAAGACTCCTCGAGCCAGCGAGCAGCCTGGCCGAAATCGGCCCGATCCGAAGCGACGCTGGCGAGCGAAGTGAGCACCGCCACCGCCTTGTTCGACTTGGGATACCGCTTGAGGAATTCTTCTCCGGTGCGATAGAAGGCCTCGATATTTCCTTCGTCGCGCGACCGGGTCATCGCCTCGTAGAGGGCTTCCTCGCCAAGTCCGGTTTCCTTGTAGCCCTCGGCCAACTGCTCGAGCACCCCGGAGCTCGCGGTCGGATCGACCGTAGCCCCGATCACCATTAGCTTGTCGGCACTTTCGACGATTCCCTGGATATCCTGCTTCAGCTTGGCATCACCGAGTCGGGCATCCGCCAGCATTGTCTTGCCGACGGCACCGAGAGTGCCGTAGTCCTCCATGAGCTCGAGCGAGTTCAGCGCTAGTTGGGCGGCCACCACGCCCTCCTTGCTTTCGGGGAACTGCCGGGCGAGCATCTCGAACAGCTCGGCCGCTCGCAGGTAGTCGCTGCTGTCGTAGTAGCTCTTGGCAATGGCGAACTTGATCTGCGGCATCTTCTGAGCGGTGGGCGGATCGGTGGGCGCGGCCTCGATCAAGAGCCGGCCAACGGCACGCAAGCCGTCCCAGGCTGCGAGCTTCTGCCGGCGTGGCATTTTGCCCGCATCCAGCGCTCGCTGGTAGGCAGCAAACGCCTCGAGCCAGGCCTTCTTCTTCGCCTCTGGATCGGCCTCGTTGCGAGCAACGAGCTCGAAAGCGCTACCAGCCATCCAGTGCTGTTCGGCAGCAACGAGCACCTCGGCGAAATTGTGCTCCATCTCCCTACGTTCCTTGGCGCCGAGGAAATGCTCCAGATAGGCCTGGTAGGCTGCCGCTGTGGTCGCGAACAGCTCCTTCTTCGGCGAGCCCTTTTCCTTGGCCTCCTTGGCAGCCAAGTGCACCTTGGTGGTGATGTCCCGGGCGTAGACCTCGAGCTCCTCGGTGAGCTTGCGATAGGTGGGCTCGTCGGAGTTGAAATCGTGACGGCGCGCCGCCAGCACTCGGCCGAACAGATCGACGGTGACTTCCGCCCCCTCGTAGATCGCGCCCTTGATTGTCACGTCGTAGAGCTTGCGGGCGAGCCCGATTGCATCTGGATCGGCGGCGACGTGGCCCAGGACCTCTCGATAGGCACCCGCCGCCTGAACGTGCATCTCCCGGACGTCGAACCGCTCGGCAAGCCGGCGCATGGCCACCAGATAGTCCGAGGACGAAGTCGCGAGCTGGCGGAAATAGGGAGCAGGCGATTTCTTCTGGTACACGTCGGGATAACACCAGGCCAGATCGATGAGGGCTTCTCGTCGCAAATCGAAGCTCTTCTGGGTAGCCACGATTGTCTTGGAACCAGTCGGCGTCTTCTTCTCCTGTAGTATCTGCTCGAAGAGCTTTACTGCCGCCTTGTAGTCTTTGGGTTCGTAGTTGAGCTTCACCCACGCCAGCTTGAAGCGTGCCAGCGAGGCGATACCGCTGTCCTTGCCTTCCGCTATCACCATCTTGTAGTAGTGCTCGGCCTTGGCGAGATTGCGCTGCTCGAACTCGCTGTCTCCCAGGATCAGATACGCCTGCAAGCGATACCGGCTTTTCGCATGTTTCTTGATGAGCTCGTCGTAGGCGGCGCGCATGGCAGGAAAGTCCCCGAGCTCTCGATGCTCGTGCGCCTTGAGAAACAGTGCCTCGTCCGCCCGGCGGAAGCCCGGAAAGTCGGCGAGCACGCGGTCGTAGGTATTGATGGCCAGGTTCTTCAGCTTGCGCGCAGTGGGAACGTCGAATGCCTTGCCTATCTCACCACGCTTGGCGCGAAGCTCGAAGGCAATGAGCCAGGCGTAGCGCGCCTGCTCGGTATATAGCTCGGCCAGACGGAGATACATGTCACCGAGGTAGTCTGCTCCCCGAGAACGTTGGATCATCCGTTTGGTCGCCACGATGGCATTGGCGATCTTTCTTTCGCCAATGCGGAGCGCCTCGATACGATCCGGCGGCTGCGGCGGACGCACCGGCGGACCAGCACAGCCACCGGTTGCCAGCAGCCCCGCGACGACAATGGCCACGAACAGGGAGAGGCACTGCCGCGCTGCGCTCCCTAAAACGGCGATAGTGACCACGAGAGCAGCGCGGCTTCGCCGCGCGGAGCGAGTCGCGGCGCTGCACCAATTTGGGGGTGTGTCCCGGAGAGTCGACGGCGATTGCTCGATCGACGGTGGCCAACCGATTGATTTGATCCGGGATTCCGGCCG
>JAZDLZ010000702.1:0-6340 GCA_043801535.1 Pseudomonadota bacterium | reverse complement strand
GGTCAACGGGCTAGCCGTTCTCGGTCCCCTGTCCCTTGTTCCTAGTTCCTTGTTCAATTCCGACGACGACGAAGGGAACAAGGAACTAGGGACAAGGAACCAGGAACTGGACCATCCCCCCGGTACGGCTCGCACCTGAATAGGCGGCCGGAATCCCGGATCAAATCAATCGGTTGGCCACCGTCGATCGATCAATCGCCGTCGACTCTCCGGGACACTCCCGAATTTCAGGTTGCCGATATTGCCGTGTGCCGTTTCGTTTGGTTGCGGCGCGCGCTGGGCTGGGGTACTCTGCTATCCGACTGGCTGCCTGCCCGTTGTGCTCGTGGCGAAAAGTGATGAAGACGGACCGGTTCCCGAGGCAATTCGGGAAATACCAGTTGCTAGCGCCCCTGGCACAGGGAGGGATGGGTGCGCTCTATCTAGCCATAGCCGGCGACTCCGGCATGGAGAAGCTGTGCGCCATCAAGACGGTAATCCCGCATCTCGCGGATGCCGAGTATATTTCCAGGTTTAGAGACGAGGCCAAGGTTGTCGTCAAGCTGTCTCACGGCAATCTCGTGCCAGTCTTCGATGCCGGCCAAGTGGAAGGCGAGATCTTCCTGGCCATGGACTTTATCGAAGGCAAGGATTTGCGAGCGGTATGGAACCGCTGTGCTCAGAAGGGTGTGGCCTTCCCTGTTGACGTAGCAGCCCACATCGTCAAGGAACTTTGCCGGGGACTTGCGTACGCCCATTCATTCGGTGATCTTCGCCTGGTGCACCGGGATGTCTCGCCGCCCAACGTGCTCATATCCTTCACCGGGGAGATCAAGCTGACCGATTTCGGTTTGGCTTCGTCGACGCTGAAACTCGAGAAGACTGCCCCCGGTGTCATATACGGCAAGGTCTCGTACATGTCTCCCGAGCAGGCGCGCGGGGAGCCTCCTGACGGGAGAACGGACCTCTACGCTGCCGGTATCATCCTCTGGGAGCTACTGACTGGGCGTCAGCTTTTTCCGTTGGGACAGGATCAACCGCAGGACGTCCTTGCAAGGGCCAGAAATCCGAGCACGATTCCACCCTCGAAGCGGGCGCCAAGGGTACCTGCCAGCCTCGATTCGATTGTCATGACTGCTCTCGCGCCAAGCCCGGCCAAGCGCTATCAAGCCGGGGAGGAGATGCGTGTCGCTCTGGCCGGCTGGCTGGCACAGGAGGCGCCTGCCACGGATACTGCCCGGCTGTCGCAGTTCGTCGCGAGCCTTTTTGCCGAGGAGATCGCCAAGGAGAGGGCTGAACGAGAGGCGCTCATCGAGAAGGCACGGCGGGAGCTGTCGAGACGTTCTGCCGGTCTGGCTGGCGCCGCCGGCGTTGGCGCAGACAGTGGTCACGGCGGTCGCGCTCGTCGCGGCGGTCGTGCCGCTGCAGTTGGCGGTGTCGGCAACGCCGATGGGGTCAGTAGCGGTGTGGGCGTCGCCAGTGCCAGTGCCAGTGCTGGCGCCGGCGCTGCCGGTGTCGGCGCAAATGCGAATGCCAATGCGAGAGCTGGTTCTGGTAGCGGTGCCGGCAGTATCGGCGGTACCGGCGGTCGCCAACCGATGGCTGCGTTCGGTGCGAAGGCTAGGGGAGAGCTGGCTGGCCGGCCAACGCGGATCAGATTGTCTACCCCGCGCGTTGGAGGTGAGCCCAAACCCGAGCTGGAGGCAGCCCTGGGGGGGACTCACAAGGGGGTTGCTCCAGCCAAGACACCTCGAGTCAACGCCGATAGTGCCGATAGTGATAGCGCGACGGTCGTTGCCCTTCGGGGGACGATTCCGGCGACGGCGATAGCGCCCGCCATGGCCCACGGTTTTGGCAGTCTGAAACAGATCATCGGCCAACTCGTAGACGGTCGCTACCGAGTTCGTGCCCTGATCGGCGAGGGTGGGATGGGGAGGGTCTACGAGGCAGAGCACGTCGAAATCGGCAAACGGGTCGCGCTCAAGATTCTGCACCCTGTATACTCCCGCACTCCCGAAGTGGTGGAGAGGTTCAGAAGGGAAGCGCGGGCAGCATCCCGTATCGGACATCCGAACATCGTCGACGTGACGGACTCGGGTACGACTGGCGATGGTTCGATCTACTTCGTGATGGAGCATCTCGAAGGAGTCGAGCTGGCTGCCGTTATCGAGAGAGAGAATCGACTGGACGTGCACCGGGCGCTGCACATTGGGATGCAGATCTGCCGGGCCGTCGCTGCCGCCCACAACGCCGGGATCATCCATCGGGATCTCAAGCCCGAGAACATCTTTCTGGTGGTACGGGAGGGAATACCAGATTTCGTCAAGGTCCTGGATTTTGGCATCGCCAAGTCGGCCGAGCTCGACGAGTCGCGGCGAGAGAGGCTAACTCATCCAGGAATGGCCATGGGCACACCAGAATACATGGCACCCGAGCAGGCCGCCGGAAAGCCGGCCGACGCGAGATCGGATGTGTATGCAGTCGGAGCAATCGTCTACGAGATGCTGACCGGCAATCCACCCTACGAAGGTGAGAATTTCATGGAGATTCTCACCAAGAAGGCCACCATCGAGCCGCCGTCTCCACGAGAATTCCGGCCTGAGATCAGCGAGAACGTCGAGAAGGTCGTCTTGCGGGCGCTCGCCCGCGATCCCGACGAGCGTCCCCAGTCAATGGAGGCTTTCGAGTACGAGCTCATCAAGTGCGTTTCCGGGAGAGGAGCGGCAGTTGCCAAGATGCTGGGAATGACCCTCGATCCAGCAATCATCCGCGAGGGAGGGGCGGGAGCGGTGCTGGATGGAGCATTGGCAGGGCCAGTAGTGGGCAGCGCCGCCACGACCAGGCCGGCGGATCCTGGTTCTGCCGCGGTCGCGAGGCGATCGCTTTCGGCGGTGAGACGTTGGTTCGTTTCGAGGCCGTTTCACCTTGCGATCTCCTTGACGTTGGTTGGGCTGATCTCCCTGGTTGGAATCTGGTACGGGCTTTCCAGCAAGGAAACACCAAAGGGAGGCCGGCATCGGACGGCTGCTGCTCAGCGGGAGTCTGGTCGTTCAACGTCGATCGCCCGTGGCGGGAGCGAGGGCGTACCAGACGCCGGGCGAGCGATCGCCATTGCTGGCACCGACGCCGACCAAGCCCCAGCGAAGGCCCAAACTGGTGACCAGGTTCTTCCAGGCGCGGAAAATAATCGGCACAGCGGGGCGAGACCTGGACTTTCCGAGCGAGATGGCAGCGGCAACGGCAGTGCCGGCGAAGGCGAAGGCGAAGGCGAAGGCCTGGCCAAACCGGCCAAGTCAAAGGATTCGAGGCAGAGCGACAGCGGGGATCGCGGAAGAACCGAGGCAACGCCGACCGCGCCGTCGCGTAGCCACGAAGAGCTGCGCCGGCTGGCGATTCGGTACTTCGAGCGCAGAGACATCGAGAAGGCGATCGAGTACGCCAAGGAAGCCAGGGATGCCGGCGGTGGAGACAGCGCCAATCTACTGCTCGGTCAGTTCTTGCTGCGAGACGACCGCTGTGCGGAGGCAATGAGAGCACTTCGTCAGATTCGCGATCCCAGCACCACCGCCAAGAAGATGATGCGAGAGGTAGACAAGAAGATTCAGATCGGGAGCTGCAGGTGAGCGAGGGAAGGGAAGCTGCGCTGGCCGCTGCTATTGCTGCTGTCGTTGCGGTGCTGCCGGCGTGCACCAGGCCGAACCCGGAGTACTGCAGCGTCGAGGAAGGAAGGCCGTGTGCGGATGGCGTTTGCATCGATCACCGATGCGTTTCCTTCGATGCCGGAGCGATCGATTCGTATTCCGGTTGCTCGCGGCACGAGGAATGCGAGAGCAGGCTCTGTGATCTGAAGAGCCGGCAATGCGTTGATTGCCAGGAGGGAGCGTGCGCAGAACGTAGTGACGGATTGCTGGTCTGCGACGAAGACAGCGGGGAGTGCGTTCAGTGCGTCGAGTCGGCCGACTGTCTTTCCAGCGAGCCCATATGCGATGGCAGCAGGCAGTGCCGTCCGTGCGTGACGGACGATGAGTGCCAGGTCAGGACTCAGACTGCCGAGGTGGGGCGGTGCGATCGTGCGGTGGGCCGATGCCTCGAGTCGATCGAAGTGGCGTTCGTCTCGGCGAGCGCAGCATGCCCTGGTAGCGGAACCAGCGAGGAGCCGTACTGCCAGATTCAGCAAGCGATCGACGATTCGGATAGGGCGTGGATCATCGTTCGAGATGGCAGCTACCAGCCGTTCGCCGTCGACCGGTCGATCATGAGCATCGTCGCCGCACCAGGTGCCGTGCCGGAAGTGCAATCGAGCGAGACGAGCACGGACGTCGTGCGAATCGGCGGAAACGGCGCCGACGTTCTCTTGGACGGGCTGTCCGTTTCGGGTGCCAGTCCTTCATCGGCGGGTGTCGCGTGCGTCGAGAGCGCCCGTTGTCACCTGGTGAGGATGCGGGTGACCTACAACGCTCTTGGGGTGTACGCCGACAATGCCCGCCAACTCGTCGTCGAAAGATCCGTCGTTGCCAGCAACAATGGCGGGGGCATTCTCACCGAGGCGAGCACGTTCGAAATCGTCAACAGCTTGATCTACAAGAATGGTAGCGGCGGGTCAGCGATCGGCGGTGTAGAGCTCGGGCTTGGCTACAGCACCAGCGAGGCGCCCGGCGTCTTCAAGTACAATACGGTGTTCGCCAACCGTGCCGAGAGCCGGGCTCCCGGAGGCATCGTTTGCCGGACAGCCGTCACCTTGTCGTCGAGTATTCTGTGGAACAACGACGGTCTGGAGGCGACGCGTGGGACCTGCGCGATCGAGAACAGTATAGTCGAGGAGCCAACCCTCGACGGATTGAACGGAAACCGCAGTGTCGACCCTCAATTCGAGGACGCCAGCAGCATCACGCCTGATCTCCACATCAAAGAAACATCCCCTTGCCGCGACACCGGAGTCGCGGATCTGGCACCGGTCGAGGATTTCTTCGGTCAAGCCCGGGACGACGGCCACCCGGACATCGGTGCGGACGAGCACGGGCTCCCGTAGCTAATAGCGACGGCTCCTAGCCAGGAGTCGCGCTTGCGCGAGCTTGCTTGGTGAGACGAGCAATCCGTCGAGAGGCAGTCTTGCGCTTGAGGACACCTTTCTGTGCCGCCTTGTCAAGCACGCGAACTGCCTCCTTTAGCGTGGTGCCGATGTGCTCGCTCTTGTCATCGAGAGCGGTTCGTACCCGCTTGATGTGAGTACGTACCTTGCTCAGCTGGGCAATGTTGCGACTCCGGCGCTTTTGGCGTTGTCTGTTTCGTTTCTCTGCTGATGAGGTGTTAGCCAATTCCAGCTCCTGCTTGGTCCAAGTCTCCGGTTCTCCGAGTCTGCTGATCCGGGAAGCCGGGCATGTCTACCTCGTTGCCGCGACCGTGTCAAGTGCTCGAAAGAAGATGCGGGTGAGTGACAGGTTCACGTCGGAAAGCGTGAGCTCGACGCGTTCGAAGAAGCCGTGTTGATCGACGATGCCGACTCCTTGCACGACGCCAAACTGGATGGAAAGTGATTGGCTGTCTGGCAAGGGACGGTAGACGATTGGGGTTGGCCCTTCGGGGTTCGAGCCGGGCGAATACTCCTCGACTGCGAGCTCGGTCGTACGGCCAGGCAATAGCTCCTCGCGCAGCAGCCTCGCGATCGCGGTCTCCGAGGCAAGCCCCTCTTTGCGGTAGGCGCGGAACTGTCCGGCGATGTCCCTGCCGTGGTAGGTGCCTGCGTAGGAATACTCTCCTCCCTTCTCGCGGTCGAGGGTTAGCTCGGTATCCTTTTCGCCGCCGACGATTCTCAGGTAGCGCAAGTAGGCGAGCCAGCCGTGCGCGTCTACCCGTTCGATTCTGAAGCTGTCTTCTGCCAGCACGTCGCTGGCGCCGCGTGGCGTCAGCATGGCGTGGACAGAGACTCGCTGTCCACGCTCGTCGGGGAAAGTCCAATCGAAGCCTACCGGGCGGTCCTGTAGCTTGGCCACCAGTATCTGGTCGAACGCTTCACGTTCGTTCCAGTCTTCCCTGGGCTTGGGCCTGGGCGGCACTGTTTCGACCATACCACCGACGATGCGACGGAAGGTTTCGCTGTAACCTGGCTCGTCGTGGAGACAGAGGAGTGACATGTTCTGGTGCGGGCAGATCATCACCTTGAGCAGGCCCAGGGTCGGTGACTCGCTGCCTTTCGACAGGTACCCGATCTCGGCGAATAGCGCCGGCGTCTGTCGCAGGACCGCGACGTCGGTTACGCGAACGAAGCGAACGTCGAATTTTTCGCGGAGGAGATCGGCGAGCTTGCCGATGCTGCCAGCAGCGTTGATCATCCTGTGCTCGAGGTAGCACCGCAGCGGTGCCG
>JAZDLZ010000689.1:0-5757 GCA_043801535.1 Pseudomonadota bacterium | reverse complement strand
GTCAAGGGGACCTCCCAGAAAGCGAGCCGCAGCTCAATGGCGAGTCCTGCTGCCGAATGACGGTCGGCCTCGAGCTTGAGGAAGGGGAAGTCAGTCCCCAGCCGAAGGCTAGTGGGTTGCCCCTGCCGATCCAGGGTTGTGGCGATGCTCGAGAACAGCTCCAGATCGAGCTGTCGCAGGAACAGCGAGGGAAACAAGCCCCAAAAGACCGACGCGACGCCCTGGTCGACAATGAACGGATAGCGATAGGAAGCCTCGAGCTTGAGAACCCGGTTCGCGGGAATCGCCAGATCCTCGTAGCCTCGAAGCGTCTCGCCAAACACGAGCGCCGGCATTTCGAAGCTCTTGGCGGGCTCAGCACTCTGGCGCGACGCGACGAGCACGGCCTCGTCGACGCCTCCGAGGGTGAAGAGTTTTTCTCCTTCGGGCACGCCTGCCAGATAGCGGGCAAGACCAGTCATCCGGAAGGTATGGCGCCTGGAAAAGGGCAATGGAAACACGACCGTCGTCTTCAATCGTCCGTCGGCAAGAAAGAAGCTCGAAGCTAGCTCGCGCGGATACGCCGAGACTGACGCCGCCAACGAAAAAAGCCGGTTGAATCCGGCGTAGGGAGTGCCTCGGCCGACACCGTAGCTGACCTCGGCAGTCGGTCCCACGAACCGGCGATCGAGCTCGAGCGTACCGGCTTCGTCTTCACGGCGGAGGCTGGCACCTCGCAACCCGAGCGTGAGAGGGAAGTCGAACACTTGTCTCGAGAACAGCATCTCCGCCTGCTGCTCGGTGGTTTCGGTCTGCGCACGCGTCGAAATCTCGCTGGCTGCCACCGTTGCTCGCCAGGGAGCCAGGAGCGCAGTCGAATAGCTGGCGCTCCAGTCGATGTTCGGCGGGTCTCCGTCCCAGGGAAAATCGCCCATGAGATTGATCGCCCAACGATGGAAACCCAATCGGTCGCCACCCGTCATTGCCAGCCTGGCAATGAGCTCCTGATTGGTGGCCATCGCGAAGGGTACTCGGAGCTCCGGGACCAGGAGACTGTCGAGCTGGGAATACGGTTCGTCGCTCTCGATCTGTGCTAGCTGCGGCGACTGCGGCGACTGCAGCGACTGCGGCGACTGCGGCGACTGCGGCGACTGCGGCGACGAATCCGACGATTGGGACGGTGGCGGTCTGGCATCGTCGCCAGGCAAGGGCACTTCGTCGAGCGTCCACGACAGCCCGTCTCGGTTGAGGAACAGGAGCTTCTTGCCATCGACCGAGCGTGGCGCCTTGGCAGAGTACGGCACGTTGGCTACCTGCCATTCCAGTCCGGTCTCGGTGTCGCGAACGAACGGCTGCAGTCTCCCTTCGCGCTCGGCCAGATAGGTCACTCGGCGATCGTCGATCCACCAGGGATCGTAGCTGGAGGGTGGTCCGCTCGTGAGCCGCGCCAATCGCCGACCAGTGGCCCGGTCGAAGACCCAGATATCGGCGATAGAGTCAGCGAATACCATTGCCACGATCCGCGAGCCATCGGGGGATACTTGAGGCGCCGCAACGTAGCCTCCGGGAGCCATGGCGTGCAGGATGCGCACTGCTCCAGTCCCAATCTCGAGCGCGGCAAGATGATGCCGATCTCCGTCGGCTCGAGGGAATACGTACCACTTGCCATCGGGAGTCACCGCACCACCGCCACCCCTGATGTCCCTCTGCACGATCTCCAGACGCCCGCTGGCCACTTCCAGGCGAAGCAAGTTGGTCGCCAGAGCCGAGGAAGTCACGTCGAACGACGTGAAAAAGAGGTAGCGAGCATCCGCCGAAAAGCTCAACCCGCCGAGCACGCCGACGTGGATCTTGCGGGGAGGCACCATATCGGGCAGCTCCCGGCGTAGGCGAAGAGTGCCGTCGCGCGACCAGACAGCGAGCTGGGCAACGTCGTCGAGCCCCGACCACACTACTGCCTGGCTACCGTCGGGACCAAGGACGAACTGGACGTCCATCCCCAGCTCCCTTATTAGTCGTTGGCCAGCGGACCTGCTCCGCGGGGGGTATTGGCTGTGAACGTGGGCGGCAAATTCGTCGACCAGGGCTGCGAAGCTCTTGCCGTAGATCCACCAGAATCGAGAGCCCACGAATAGTGGCGACACCCAGGAGCGAGACTGCAGGTCGATGAGCTGCCACAGCCGGTCCTCGCCATAGCGTTGGATCAAGAGCTCGATGAAGTGAGACCCCACCAAATAGGACGGGGCAGGTATTGCCCGATTGTATCGGTGCATCAGGCCGCCGTTCATTCGTCGTCCGGCCAGTATCGACGCGAGCGATTGGCGATGAAACGGGCTCGACATTCGCCCACTCCCCGCGATCAGACTCGATTCGTAGTAGGTAGCAAGACCCTCCCAGAACCAATTCTCGAGCCCGTACTGGGGATTGAGCGCTCCGTCACCCAGGAGAGTGTCGACGAGCCAATAGAGCCCGCGCACCTTGAGCATCTGCACGTAGTGAACTGCCTCGTGGCAGGCGGTTTCGCCAGGGTCGGGAGGCATGGCCATCTCCAAGAAGTAGTCGGCGGTCAAGTAGGCCGGCACCACCATATGGGGTGGGCCCGTCCAACCCGACGACACATAGGCGTTGTTGAACGTCAGCTCGGGCATCACCACCACGATCTTGCGCTGCAGCCCCTCGCCCGCTTTGGCTTGGAGGCTGGCCAGACACTTCTCGAGAGTTGCGGTGAAACGGCGCGCCTGCTCCTTGCGCTTTGTCGGGTAGTAGAGAACGATCCGGCCAGTCTCCAGTCGGTTCATCGGCTCGTCGACGAGCGACTTCTGTACATAGGGATCGAAGCGCGGCGTCGCGGTCATCAGGCAGCCGGAGCTGCCCGCCAAGCTCGAGCTCACCAGTAGCACGGCGAGCAAGCGCCAGGTACGCGGCAGCAGGTCCGTCGAAACCAGCACGCCGTCCTGCGTCCCTTCTCTTCGACTATCGCTGTCGATGACCAAACACGGTGAAGTCACGCTCCTATGTCCTCGGCACCACCTTGTACGAAATGCAGTCCCACACCGGACAGATGTGCTTGCACATGAGGCAGCCGAAGCAGGCCGCCTCGTCGACCGTGGGACGCCGCTCGGCATCGAGCGCAATGGCTTGACCGCCGCCATCGCGGCAAGTGAGGTAGCACTGTCCGCAGCCGAGGCACCGCCCGCGGTCGATCAGGGACACGGCCCGCGTAGCGTGGCTGAGCTCTGCCGGATCGACCACGCGCTGCACGGCTTTGCCGACAACGTCCTGTACCGACTGGTGGCCGTGGTCGGCCACGTAGTCAGCGAGTCCCTCGCACAAATCCTCGATGATGCGGTAGCCGTGGCGAAGAATCGCCGTCGTGACCTGGAGCGTCGTCGCGCCGAGCAGAAGAAACTCGACGGCATCGATCCAAGTCGTGATGCCGCCGATGGCAGACAGCGGCAACCCGAGGCGAGTCTCACGCGCCATATCGGCGACGAAGCGCAGGGCGATCGGCTTGACCGCAGCCCCAGAGTATCCGGACGCGGACGAACGACCGCCGACGTTGGGCAGAGGCACGGCTTCGTCGATGTCCACCCCGGTAATCGCCTTCACCGTATTGATCGCCGAGATGGCGTCGGCGCCGCCGGCCTTGGCACCGAGCGCCATCGGTACCATGTCAGCGACGTTGGGAGTGAGCTTGGCCATGACCGGGATCGAACAAGCTCGCTTGGTGAGCTCGGTCAAATGGCGAATGGCGTCCGAGTCTTGGCCGACGGAATGCCCGGTGCCGGCCACGGTCATCTGAGGGCAAGAAAAATTGCACTCGATCACATCGGCGCCGGCGTCCTCGGCGCGCTTGGCGAGCTCGGCCCAGTCCTCTTCGCGCGTGAGACCCATGACGCTGGCCACCAATAGCCGGTCAGGGTAGCGCCTCTTCAGGCGAGCCAAGTCTGCGAAGTTGTCGGCCGCCGGACGGTCGGATATCTGCTCGACGTTTTGCAGGCCGATGACCCGAGCGGCACCCAGGTGCAGCGCATTCAGACGCGGTGACGGGTGAGTGATGCGTACCTCGTAGTCGAGACCGATGGTCTTGAAGACCGCGCCACCCCAGCCAGTGTCGAAGGCACGTGCGACCATCTCGTAGGTGTTTCCGACCGGCGAAGAAGAAAGGAGAAACGGGTTCGGCGCGGTTGCACCGCAGAACCGTACCGCAAGGCTGGGAGCGATCATCGTTGCACCTCGGCCGTGAGCAACTCGTGAATAGCCGCGGCGGCTCGCTTGCCGTCGGCAACCGCCCGAACCACAGTAGCCGGTCCGCGTACCGCGTCACCGCCAGCGAAGACGCGTGCAACCGAAGTCGTCATCGTCCGCTCGGAGACAACCAGCAAGTCGCCGCGCCGGTCGGCGTCGAGGCAGCGGAGCGAGCTCTCGGCCGTGCACTGGCCGATCGCTATCACCACGGCGCCAACCTGCAGGCGAAAGTGCGTGTCCGGGAGTGGCCGCGCGTTGCTCGGCACCGGACGGCCGGGCTCGATCCATTCGGTTTCGACACCCTCCACACCGGCAACGCGCCCGTCATCACCCAGGACGCGGGTGATCATGCACTGCGGCTTGATGATGACCCGATCGTGCCTGGCGAGGTCGAGCTCCGCCGCCGCCGCGGGCAACTCGTCGGACGCCTCGAGAGCGATGGCGTAGACACGGTTCGCGCCAAGGCGGCGAGAGGTGCAGGCCACATCCATGGCGACAGATCCACCCCCCACCACGGCGACGTTCTGGCCGGCGACCAACGCGCGGGCGCGTTCGACATCGGTGCGGGCGTCGGCGAGAAAGGCGAGCGCGGTCGTCACGCCAGTGAGCTCGCTTCCCGGAACAGCGAGCGTCCGCGCCCGTCCGAGCCCGGTTGCGACGAAGACCGCGGCGAATCCCCGGTCCAGCAGCCTGGCTGCGGCGCCACCGCCCGCGAGCGACTGGGAGCACTCGAGCTCGACGCCGAGCCCAATAATCGCGGCCAGATCGTCGGCCAGAACGCGACCGGGCAGGCGGTGCTCTGGCAAACCGTGGCGGAGCATACCGCCCGGCTCGGAGTGAGCGTCGAACACCGTCGCGCGGTAGCCGAGGCCGGCGAGCTCCGCCGCTGCGCTGAGGCCGGCTGGACCGGCGCCGATGACCGCTATCCTCGCAGTCCTCGGTCGACGGGTCGCGTCCGTGGTGTGGGGCTGCACCCCAACCCGCCGGCCATGCTCGACGGCGAACCGTTGAAGGCCGGCAATGTCGACAGCTCGGTCGAGGCCGGCACGAAGACACGCAGCGGCACACGTCCGTTCAGTCGCGCAGACGCGGGCACAAACGCCGGCGAACGGGTTGTTGCCGAGCACGGTTCGCGCTGCGCCCTTCAGATTGAAAAATCGGATCTGCCGTACGAAACGTGCTGGATCGGTGCCTGCTGGACAGGCCGCGCTACACGGCGCGTCGTGGCACAGGAGGCAGCGGGTCGCCTCCTCGATTGCCCGTTGCAGCTCGAGTCCCGGTCGTTGGTCGCGAATGGCAGTTGTAGCTTCGGACGCAATAGCCATATCGATTGCTCCTCGCCGAACGCGTTCCCTCCATCTTTGTGGCGGCTGGTTCCAGCGCGCTCGGCCAGCCACGATACAGCTCGCAGGTAAGGGCACGCAAGCCACTTGTCCGGGCCGGGTGTGATCGTTGCTCGTTGGTCCCCCGTCGATGGCGGCGAAACCAGAGCGTCAGCGATACCCGACGTGGACGTGTCTCGGTCGGATG
>JAZDLZ010000670.1:0-6738 GCA_043801535.1 Pseudomonadota bacterium | reverse complement strand
TCTCCCACCCCCACGCCCGATCCCTCTCCCACCCCCACTCCCGATCCCTCTCCCACCCCCTCTCCCACTCCCACTCCCGCGCTCCTTCCCTTCCCTGCTCCCGACTCGAGAGCAAGCGCAAGATGCTCGTGAAGATTCCTTCTCCGAGCGGCATCGGTATTGGCCAAAACAGACACCCTCACCCGATCGTGGTAGACGTCAACATAGTCGGTGTCTCGCACCCCACCGGTGCGCACCAACCTGGAGGCACGCAAGACGGCGAGCTGTTTGGCGAAATCGCTGCCGTCAGCGACAACCGCCGAAGCTTCCGCCGCCGTCGCAATCACTTCTTGCGCAATCGGAACGCCGGCCACCGCGACGAGCTCGAGCAGGCTGCGGCTCGGCTGGTGCATGTCTCCAATGCGCGACCACAGCGCTTCCTCGAGGCGCGGCGCCCGACTCACTGCCGATCCTGCCAGCGCGTGTCTCACGAGCTCGTCGATGAACAACGGATGACCGCCCGCTTCGCGAATGACCGTCCGGGCGAGCTCGCTGTCGACGGCTCGGCCGGCGTCCGGATTCTCGCGTCGCAGCTCAGTCGCTGCTGGCTCGCCAGGCAGCTGCGCTGCGTGCTGTGCAAGGAGTAGCTGAGCCAAAGAAAGGGCTTCTCCGCCCGGAAGCGATCGCAGCTCGATGGCTCGGATATCCGACGCAACAGAGGCTGCCAGACCTGGCCTGGCCTGGTCGGGTGCATGCCTTGTCGTTACCACCAACAGCATCGCCGGAGGATCGGGCAGCCGGGTCAGCTCGACCAGCAGAGCATCGCTGTCCGAATCTGCCCACTGATAGTCGTCGATCCACACCGCCAGCTTGAGTTTTAGCGCGAGGGAACGCATCAGATGACGCAAGGCCACGAAGGCGCGACTACGAATCCGTTGAGGGTCGAGGCTCGTTCGCCTCGACTGCGGAGCGCTGGCGATAGCCCGGACCCGCTTCAGGGTTGGGAAAAGCTGCGGCAGGAGCGACGCCGAGTTAGGAAGTAGAGCGCTCGCCTCGCGGGCAGGCAGCTTGCCCAGAAACGATCCGAGTTGGTCGATTACCTCGTCGAACGCCTTGTAGGGAACCGACTCGCGCTCGTAGCACCGCCCGGAGAGCACCAGACCAATCGCCTCGCTCTCCTGCTGTTGGACGAGAAAACGACGTACCAAGGAAGTCTTGCCGATGCCCGATTCGCCGTGTACGAGGACCGCCACCTGCTTGCCAGCCTGGACGTCGCGCCAGGCCGCGGACAGCACTGCCAGCTCCTCGGCACGACCGACGAATGGCTGGTCGTCATTCGGGGCAACCCTCGCAGCGACAGCGGCGATCGAGACGCCGGAAGCAACACCGTCACAGCAAGCCAGGACTCGGTCACCAGCAGGACGTTCGGCAGGATCCAACCGCAACAGCGCAGCGCACAGCTCGTCCAGATCAGCAGGAACCCGCGATTCGACGCTACTTGGCGGCAATGGCTCCAGGCATTGCTTGTCGATCAGAACCTCGAGAGGTGCGCCAACGAAAGGGAGACGCCCGGTCAGCGCCTGATAGAGCAGCACTCCAACGCTGTACCAATCTGCCGCCGGTCCTACCGGTTTGCCCAGCGCCTGCTCGGGTGCCATGTAGGCGCTGGTGCCGACGATTTCGAACGGTCGCTCCGTAGCGCCACTCTGCTCGGCTGGCAAGGCATCGGTCACCAGGCCAAAGTCGAGGAGAACCACTCGTCCGTCCTTGGCCACCAGGATGTTGGGCGGCTTGATGTCGCGGTGCACTTTTCCTGCGGCGTGCAATGCGCCAAGCCCCAAAGCTAGCTGCCTCAAAGCATGACGTAGCCGCCTCTCGTCGAACGGAATCGGAATCTGGCCGCCAGCCGGCAATTCGACCGGCGCTGCCGGCGCTGCCGGCGCTACCAGCGCCGCTGCTGTGGGTGCCAAGGGTGCCGCCAGTGCGACATCGACTGCGCTGTCGCACGCCGCCACCTTGTCCGTACACTCGGGGAGAACCCCGCTGGGGCCGTCCGATCGAGAGGACCTCGACGGGCAATCCCGGTCAGCCGCGGTCAGCGGCAGTGGCAGTGGCAGTGGCAGTGGCAGTGGCGTAGAAGACATGAACGTATCGGCAAAGGGCGATGCTGATTGGCTCCGAGCTCTGGTGCCGGGAGCGGATTTGCCGGCAGCCCGATCACCCTGGATGTAGGTCAGCAGATCCTCGCCGTCGACCAATTCCATGGTGAAAAACCAGTGACCCTGCTCGCCGAACAACTCTCCAAGAGTCACCAGGTTCTCGTGCTGGATGTGCTGAAGGCTACGAAACTCCTGTTTCAGCCGGAGGATCGCCACGGCGCTCAGCGAACGTAGCGTCTTGAGCGCGACTCTGACCCTCCGCTCGCGATCGAATGCCTCGTAGACGATTCCCATCCCGCCGGCACCTAGACGCGACACGAGCTGGAACCGACCGGTTCCGGCGAATTCGGCGACTGGGCCACCTGCGTCAGCCAATCGCAAGCTCCTTGTTTCGCAGCGCGGCCAGCAGGCCGCAACAAAACCCCCCGCCCTCGATGCCACCAGCGCGCCACCGAGCAGACCGCGCGAAGAAGTCGATGCTAACCAGCGGCAAGAGCCGCCTTCAACGCATTCAGCCGTTCCTGAAGCCTTTCCCGGCCGCCAAGGGTCTCGATTCTCCTCCTTGCCTGGTCGGGAAGGAAGTCCCAGTCAGTGCACTCGACAATTGCGGCAAGCTCCTGGAGCTCCCTTTCCAACGTCTGGGTCGACGGCATGAAGCCACTCGCGACGCTGGCCAGAGTCTCCCGCCCGATCCGCTGCTGGCCGGCAAGCAGAGTAGCTCGCCAAGCCCGTCCGATGATCCCCTCGATGTCGGCCCCGGACAGATGGCCTCGCAGAGGAAGGTCCGGAATGTCCTCGGGCGAGAGTCCAGCGCCGAGCTTTCTCGACAGGGTCACAAAAAACTGGCGAGTCTCCTCGACGTCCGTCGGATAGAAGAGCGGAATGTGCACTTCGGCACGCCCCTGGCGTTTGAGGTCGATCGGCAGGAGATCGGGCCTTGCCGTTAGCAACATCCAGATGATCCGTCCCCGATAGGAGGTATCGCCCATCTGCGCTGCCACCATTCCGAACACTCTGCTACCTACGCCCGAATCACCACCTTGCTCGCGATCCCCCAACATGGCGTCCGCTTCGTCCACAATCACCACTACCGGGCCCATTCCCCGAAGCAGAGACAGCACTCTCTCCAGGTTGCCCTCTGTCTCGCCGACGAACTTGGAACGGAAGTTCTTGAGCTTGACGCAGGGAATCCCGCTCGAGCCAGCCATGCACTGGGCGAGAAAGGACTTACCGGTGCCAACTGGACCGCACACCAGGTAGCCCATCGGAATGCTGTCCAGCGCCCCGCGCTTGACCAACTCGGCATCCTCGCGCAGACGTTTTTTGGCCGCCTCGTGGCCCACCACCATCGCGAGATCCCAGCGCGGCTCCATGAACTCCAACAGTCCCTGCGCCTGCCGCTCGATCAGGCGTTTCTTGAGCTCCCTGAATCGCGGCCCATCCAGCCGGCGCCCCGTCTCCAGCGACGACTTCACCAGCACCTGCAAGTCGGTGAGCGCGAATCCGGCGGTTAGCTTGACCAGCTCCGGCAAGGAGTAGTCCGAGAACTTGTCTTGGCAGCTCCCGACCGACGATTCGAGGAACCCGACTCTCTCGCTCTCCGAGGGAAGGCCGATTTCGATGCTGGCGACGTGAGGATTGACTACCAGTCGCTCGCAGACGTCGGCCAGACGTCCATCGACGAGCAAGAAAGCCAGATTCTGGCGTTTGACAAAGGGGCTCGTCGCCCAGTTGAGCATGGTAACGATCTGGCGCGACTCCTGGGCAGAGAGGCGATCGCCACGCGGAAAGAGATAGGAAGCGTGCTCGAACACGATCGCTGCGCTGGCCCGCTCGCCTTCCGCCGCCATCGAGCTCCAGAGAACGAACCGATCCAACGCCGCCAGAGTCGCGGCAGGATCCTTGGCGAGCAACGACAGGTCGCCGATCCGGCGGTTGGCGAGGGTAACCATCCGTCGCTGGCGTTCGTCGTTTCGTCCTCCCGTGCACCGCAGCCCGCGAGCCACGTCGTGATACAGCACCAGATCCCATCGACCGAAGAGCTGGTCGGCGACGAAATCGGCCAGCGTTCCAAAAGCTCCTGGCCTGCCGTCGTCGACGCGCACGAAATCGAAGACGTTGCCGTGCAGCACGAAGACCGAGGTCGTGCCAGAGAAATACAGCTCGCCGAGCCGGCACGCCCAGGCCGGGAACCACGCCGGAAGCCCTACCGGTACTGGCGGCACCACCGAGCTGGCCAGCAATCCGGCGCCCCCATCGCCGTCGTCGCCGCCGCCAGAACGACTACCCAACGTTCGCCCGGCTGACGCGCTTGTCCCGTTCCGCTGGTCTGGCTCGGCTGACCCAGAGCGAACGTCTTGTGCGCCTTGTGCGGCTCGCGCGCCTATCGCCCCTGGCCGGTCTCGCGCCTCCTCCGTGCTTGGCACGCTTGGCGTGTTTGGCACGTTTGGCACGTTTGGCGGGTATCCTTCTTCGTTCGGCTCGCTGCTCATCCGCTCGCCTTCTCGCTCTGGAGATCGAGTATCGGCGGCGGTCCTTCGATCTCGTCGGCCAAGCCGTCGATCTCGTTCAGATCGCGAATCGCCTGCTCGGTCTCGGTGAAGTTCCTTGCCAGGCTATCGACCTGGCCACTGATGTAGTCCGGATCCTGGTGATTGACTGCCAGCTCGGCGAGCGCTTGAATCTTGTTCTCGATCCGATTGAGCTCGATCGCCACGAACTCGGCGTTGCCATTGGCCTTCTCGAAGTTATCGAGGCGCAGCTCGGCAGTAGCCAGACTGTCCTTGAGGGCCCGACTGATGCGCTCGTCTACTGGCTGGCCGGCGTCGACTGCCGCCAACTTGGTTCTCAGGCTGTCGCACTGATTCTTGATCTCATTCCTGTCGGTGGTACTGAGAAACCGGCTCAGCGCCAGCTCGGATGCCAGGAGACGCAAGAACCCCCAGAGCAGCCGATCTAACGCCGGAGTACGCATCTCGTCGGCGCTGCTGCTCTGAATCTGGCCGCGCACCCCGTGAGCAATGTGGCGCATCTGCAAACAGCGTTCGCGCAGCTTGGCAAACCGCAGTCGCCGCGGCGGATCGAGCGACTGCAGCAGCCTCGCGAAGACCTGCAGCGCCGGCATCTTTTGACCAGGATCCTCGCCGCCAGCTCTCGTTGCCTCGGCGTGTGCCTTGGCGTCGATCGCTGCCCGAAAACGCGGCATCGAGGTCAACCCAGCCAGATAGGCGAGCTCGGCAGCGCCAACCAGAGGCAACAGCACATCCGGGTTTGGACACAACGCAGCGCCAACCGCAGCGCCGAGAAAAAACAGCAGGTTCCAGCGAAAGAGAAACGCCTCCTTCACGTAGCGAAAAAGCCCTGCTCCTCGTCTGGAATCGTGCGCGCTGTCAGTCATTGATCTATGGGTGGCCGAGGGGACCTCGATGGGGCCCCCCTCTTGCCTGTGTGCCGTTCGTCAGTCATCTCCCGCTCTGTTGGACGCCTCGAGTTGTTCGACCATGTCTCTTATTTCGAATACGACTTCGAGGAAGTCGGGGTGTTTTTGCATTTCCTTGGCCGGCCAATCCGGCGCTGGTACCGGAATCTCGCGCAGGAGCTTGCCTGGCGACGACGAGAGCACGAACACCCGGTCGCCCAGATACACTGCTTCTTCGATCGAATGGGTGACGAAGAAGACCGTCGGCTCGAGCTCGCGCCAGAGCTGAACCAGCAGGTCCTGCATGTGCAGCCGGGTGCTGGGGTCGAGGGCGCCGAAGGGTTCGTCCATGAGGATGATTCGCGGCTTGAGGGCGAGGGTGCGGGCAATCGCCACTCGCTGGCGCATGCCGCCAGAGAGCTGGTGAGGGTACTTGCCAGCATCGCGCGCCACCGACAGACCTACGCGATCGATCCACTGGTGGGCGATCTCCCTCCGTTCTTTTCTCCCGACGCCGCGACACACGAGCCCGAAGGCGACGTTGTCTTCGACGCTGAGGTGGTCGAACGAGGTGTAGTCCTGGAACACCATCCCGCGCTCTGGCGCCGGACCAGCGATCGGCTTGCCTGTCACCAAGACCTCGCCCGCGGTCGGCGGAAAATGGGGACCGAGACCGGCGATGATGCGCAGCACGGTGGACTTGCCACATCCCGACGGACCGAGAATCGACACGAATTCTCCGTGTCCTGGGCGGTCATCTACGGTGAAGGAAAGATTCTCGATCGCCGTGAAGGCGGTCGGACCGTTGCCAAACCGTTTCGTCACGTTCTTGAACTGAACCACCGGCGATGCCGGAGTCGCCGACGCCGTCGCCGACGCCGTCGTTGATGCCGAGCTCATCTCTCTTCCCTCAAATAGGGGAACAAGCCGCGCTGAAACCATGCCAGAAGCCGGTCAATCCCGTAGGCGAGGATGCCGATTACCAGCAGAATGAGGAATATGTGCTCCGCCAGACCGCGCCGTTGGCTTACCGACAGCAAATAGCCGAGCCCGTGCTCGGCGTTGATCAGCTCGGCGAGCATGATGTATCCGAACGCCAATCCGAAGAGATGCCGCAGGCTGGTGTAGATGCTCGGCAAGGCGAGCGGCACCAGCACTTTCATCACGATCTGCCACGAGCTG
>JAZDLZ010000652.1:0-3554 GCA_043801535.1 Pseudomonadota bacterium | reverse complement strand
CGCGCTGGAGCTGGCCAATCAGGTCGATTGCCAGGATCGCATGGGCAACCTGGAAGAGCTAGTGGCGGCAGCGGCGGCCTATGACGAAGAGGCGGGCGACGAGGCGAGCCTGGCTGGTTTCCTCGAGCGGATAGCGCTCGTCGGAACAGCAGACGAGAAGGATGGCCGGGAGGCGGGACCGGATAGCGAAGAGACTGCCGTCACGCTCATGACGATCCATGCTGCCAAGGGTCTGGAGTTCCCGGTCGTCTTCATCCCCGGCCTCGAGGAGGGAATCTTTCCTTCGTTACGAGACGGAGACGGAGACGAGGACATTGCCGAGGAGCGGCGCCTCGCCTACGTCGCCTTCACCAGGGCACGAGAGCAGCTCGTGCTGCTGCACGCCCGGTCGAGGCGGGTATGGGACAACTTCCTTCACAACGACTACAGCCGATTTCTCGACGAGATACCGCAGCAGTGCAAGACTGTCCGTCGCTGTGCCCCTGCCAAGAAGTGGATGACCGGCGGCCGCGAGCACCAAGACGAGCGCGAGCGCGGCTGTGGTTTCGGTGGCGGCGGTTCGTACGATTTCGATCAACGTTCTTCGTTTGGCGACGAGCCGGTGTTCTCTGCGGGCAGCGGGTACAAGGGCATCGTCTCGGCAGGGACCGGCAAAGGGGCGGCGCGCTCGACGCGGAGGATAGTGACCGTGGAAGAGGCCGACGATGACGCGGCTTTCCCCCGCGGGGTGCTGGTTCGCCACAAGGTATTCGGGATTGGGTCTGTCGAAGGCGGCAGCGGTCGCGGTCCAGACCGGAAACTGGAAGTGCGGTTTCCTCAGTACGGCGTCAAGACGATCGTTGCCAGGTTCGTGCAGCGCACCTGATCCGGCGCTAACATACCGAGAGTATGCGCCCTCCTCGCTCCTTGCGGCTACGCCCCCGGCGCTTCGTCTGCCTCGGTCCGGCAAACCGATCGGTGCCCTAGCCCTCAGCCCGGGGTGGCTTCTTCCGCGCGTCGACGTATTTGATGCGGAGGTCGTAGAGCATGGAGGTGACGAGCTTGTCTTCGGCTTCGTCGAGGTTGCCCTTGGTCTTCTCGTGAAGCATGCCGATGATGTCGATGGTCTGTTTGGCGAGTGGAAGGCTCACGACGACTGTTCCGCTGACCGGATCGGGAATCTGGCCAAGGTGAACCAAGGCAGAGGATCCGAGCGAGAGAATGAACGTGGCGAAGTCGATGTCGGGAAGGCTTTGCGGTGGCTCGTTCATTGTTGTGCTGCCATCCTTTGGTGGTGTTCCGAGCAGAATACCCGGAAAGGGGTCGATCGTGGCCAGGCAAGATTGATTGGGCACGACGCAATCAGTGATCGAATGCGAGGGTCCTTGTTATTTGTCTCGTCTTGAACTATCTAGGCGGTATGAGCGTCGACCAAGAAGACGGTGATTTCCTTGCCGCGGTGGAGCGCCGCGTCGAGCTTGCTCTTCGGGACGACGCACCTCTGGTTGCCGGAGGTCCAGGCGTACTGGCGCAGGCAGCCAGGCACTTGTGTCTCGGGGGGGGCAAGAGGGCGAGGCCGCGATTGGTGTCTTTGCTAGGCATGGCAGTCGATGCACCTGGCGGAGCGCTGCTCGATCTTGCTGTTGCTGCCGAGTTGATTCACGCCGCTAGCCTGCTTCACGATGACGTGGTAGACGACGGTCGCTGGCGCCGCGGCCAGCCAACGGTTAACGTACGTTGGGGCAACTCGGTCGCTGTCCTCGCGGGCGATTGGCTGCTCACGAGATCGTTCGCGATGCTGAGGGACTATCCCCGTGCGATAACCTCGGAAGCGATCGACGTCGTTGCTGCAATGGCCAGGTCGGCCATGCTCGAGATCGAAGCTCGCGGCAGACTGGGAGTATCCACGACGATCTGGGAAGCAATCGCCGAAGGCAAGACAGGCATGCTCTTTGGGTGGTGCGGCTCTGCTCCGGCACTGCTAATGAGTAGCGACGATGCCGCCAGGAGGTTTGGCCAATTTGGCCGGCGTCTGGGAATCGCCTTTCAGCTTGCCGACGACCTGAAGGATTTGTTCGGCGGAGAGCCCGGCAAGGACCGTTTTTCCGATATCCGCAATGGCAATCCGTCGTTTCCAATCATTGTGGCTGCGGCGACCTCGACGCGCATCAACAAGCTCCTCTCCGAGGCGTGGAGCCAGCCGCCGGTTTCCGAGACTGCGGCTGCGGAAATCGGCAACGAGATCCTGGCCAGCGGCGCGGCCGATTCAGCGGTCGACCGACTGGGACAGGAAATAGAGCTGACGATCGAGTCGCTCGGTCCTTATCGTCACCAGCCAGTCGGCAAGGCAATGCTGGCGCTGGCCAGATCATTTGCCGGATCATTTGCCGGAAGCCTGGTCTAGATCTAGAAATTCGAACCAGGTCGCTACAGCGACGGGTATCGCGAAGCTCTGCTCGCCCTCGTTGAAGCCAAGCTGGCAGGCCCATGCCTCCGCCTTCGCTCCCGGCCGTCGTTGACCTCGTCGCTGCGTTGAAAGCTCCGGTCGAGGCGGCCAAGAAACGACAATTGCAGAGAGTCTAGCCGTCACTGGTTGCAATCACTGGATTCGCCCTATGATCAAATTGTGCCCGTAGTCCTGGTGATCGACGACGATGCAGATGTAGTCGAAGCGATAGCAATGGTCTTGGCCGAAGAAGGCTATCAGGTGGTGGCAGGCACCTCGCACGACGAGGCAGTAGGCCTCGCCCTGGCACACAGACCCGCAGTCGTGTTGGTGGACTATCGAATGCCGGGCGTCGACGTGTCCAACTTGGTCGCTAGCCTGCGACTCGCCAGCCCGCGAGCCATGCTAGCTCTGTGCACTGCCGCCGACGTCCCCGAGACGCTGGCCAGACAAGTCGGCGCTGATCTGGCACTCCCCAAGCCCTTCACAATCGAGGAGCTTCTTGCGCTGGTCCGTCGCGCCGCAGCCGGCGGCGATCGACCGGATCCAGTGCTTGGCGTCTAGAGCACCGAACGGTCTGCCTCGGTCCGGCAAACCGATCGGTGCTCTAGCGCCGTGCTCGATGCCGGGCGACCGAGAGTCAATGCCGGTGCCTGCCTATGCCGGCGTCGGCGTCGGCGTCGGTGCCGGTGCCGGTGCTGGTACCGGTGCCGAGGCAACACCGTTTGCTGCTGTTGGATCGAAGGTCGCTCTGACGAGCTCGTGTTGGCGCAAGGCGACCGCCACGGTCGTTCCGGGACCATTGAGCAGTGGACCCCCCAAGAACAGGTGGTAGCTCCGCAATCCCTGTTCCTCGCCGGGCACCGCGCCGTGCGCTTTCTTGCCGGGATTGCCGGTGACAATCCGCACTCGCTCGTCGACGGCCATGACGAACCCCGGATCGAGCGTTCCGATCTGCCTGGGCCTTGCGGCCTTGCCTCTGCCGGTCAGAATGGCGCATCCGGCAGTGGAGAATGGTTTGTCCCCCTTGTTCTCGACGACGAACCACTCTTCGTTCAGCGCTGTCGGTTGGGTCGAAGCATGAATTTCGGTTATCACTAGCGGCATGTCCGCAGCATACAACAATCCG
>JAZDLZ010000629.1:0-6835 GCA_043801535.1 Pseudomonadota bacterium | reverse complement strand
ATTCTTGGCCTCGAGCAGTTACGACAGCACGGTGAAGCTCTGGCGAATCGGAGTGGCGGCTGGACTCGCCGAGAAGACCGGCCATTCTGGAATTGTCTGGTCTCTCGGTTTTTCCCCCGGCGGCGGTACCCTCGTCTCGGGTGGAGAGGACAAGACGGTGCGTACCTGGGACGTTCGATCGGGTAGTCAACGGACTGTCATGACCGGTCACCAAGGCACGGTCGTCGGGGTCGCTTTCAACCCCGATGGCAAGAGTGTTGCTTCTGCCAGTCACGACTGTGCGATTCGGGTCTGGGATGTCGAGAGCGGCAATAGCGAAGAGCTTCAGCCTCGGCACGCCATTCAAGCCTGGGATATCGTCTATAGCTTGGATGGCGCAACCATTGCCTCGGTTGGGGCTGACGGGAGAGCACGACTGTGGGATGCGCGCGGGCTGGTTTCGAGCGGCACCTTCGAGGCTGGCTCGATTCTTCGGAGTGTTGCGATTAGCCCAGACGGAACCCTGGTAGCTGCTTCCGCCGAGAATGGCTCGGTCTACGTTTGGGACAGGGCGAGGTCCCGGCTACGGGTAGAGCTTCGCGGACACGCGGGCGATGTCTGGGGCATCGCGTTCTCGGCCGACGGACGTTCGCTCTTCTCCGGTGGTTTCGATGGCACGGTGCGCCGCTGGAATCTGGCCTCCAACTCTGGTACGGCTGCGGCTGCAGCCACGGCCACGGCGGTGGCGGTGGCGGTGACGACAGCGAGCGACTCCGGCACCGGCGTGGTTTCCGGCACCGGCATCGTCCAGAGCAAGCACGATGCGATGGTAAAACGGCTGGCCATCAGCCCCGACGGAAGCACGCTCGGCATCCCGAGTGACGATGGCACTGCGCGTCTTTGGAGCCTGGAGACCGGCAGCACGATTGCCGTGCTGCGCGGTCACCGCGGTCCAGTCGAGACCCTGCGCTTCACCCCCGACGGCAGGTTGGTGGCTACTAGCGGTGACGACGGAACCATCCGAACCTGGCACGTCGCCACTGGTCGCCCGTTCTGGCGAGCGCCGCTCATGTTGCGGTCACCGGTGCGCGTGCTCACTCATCGCGGCTGGTTCCGACTCGACGGAGAATGGGACGCGGCGGACAAGGATGGCGCGGGACGAGACACGGAAGAGACGCCACCTGCTGCCGAGTCGTGGCGTAGGCTGGCGGCCGAGCAGACCAGGATTGCCGTCCAGACGGCAGCCAGCGATCGGTCGGCGGGTGGTCTGACTGCGGTCAGCTCGACGGCGGACTTGTTGTGTCTCCTGACCTACGACGACGAGCTTCAACTCTGGAGCATGTCCACCGACCGGCAACTGGCGAGCATGTTCTTGCGCGACGTGGTCAGAGTCACGGCGTCGACGAAGAACGCGGGCGACGAGTCGAGCCAGCAAGCGACCACCGGATCTACCGGTTTCGTGACGCCGAGCTTGCCGGCGATGGCGCAGCTCGTCGCCACCAGGCGGGGGTGTCTGGTGCTGGAGGCAGGTCGCGCCCTCTTGCTCGACGATGCTGCCTCTGCCAAGGACGGTCGCGGTGCCGGTCCAGGCGGCAACGCGGCCCGCGAACATCTCGGGGACAGGGTGGGCGAAGCGGCCAGCGAGCAGCTGGAAGGCAAGGCGAGCTACGCGATTCGCGAGCTTGCGGCCAAGGCGAGCAGCATTGCTTTCGAGTCTGGCCGCATTCTCATTGCCAGCGACGAGCTTGCGCTGGTGCTCGACGAGCACGGTCGCGAGTTGGCCAGAGCGATAGTCGAGCAGGGCGTGAGCGCCCTCGGCCTCGTCGACAGCGGCCGCTTGCTGGTGGTCGGATACGACGCCGGTGACATCGATTTCTTGCCGCTCGTGCCCGGAATGGCCAAGCCGGGTTTCAGCTTCGAGGAGACCCTGCCGGTAGCAGTCGAGCGAGCAATCGAAGGTCCGCGTCAGACGCTGATCGTGGGTTATGCGAGCGGTGACTTGGGCGTCTGGAGTCTCGAGACTGGCAAGCGGCTGCGCCACTTCAAGCTACACGGACCGATCGTTCATCTGTTCGTCGATAGCGAGTCTCGCCGCCTGTATGCGGCCACCGCGGTCGGCGACTACCAGGCAATCGACCTTTCCGCCCTCTACCAGGACTACTGCGAGTTGCTCGACGACATCTGGAACGAGGTCCCCGTCGTTTGGCAGGCGGGAATGCCGCTACCCGCCGCGCCGCCCGCTACCCACCGCTGCGCTGGTGGCGCGCACGGGCACCGTTGAGCCTGCTGGTCGGAGTACGACGATGATTGAGCCCGAGGCATTGCTGGCAGAAGGCACCATGGTGGACGAGTTCCGGGTGGTGCGGTTGGTTGGTCGGGGTGGCATGGGGGAGGTGTACCTTGCGCGAGATACCAAGTTGGGACGAAAGGTGGCGCTCAAGCTGATCCGGCCGCGAGCTCTGGGGGGCGGGGATGCGGTAGCTCGGTTCATGCGTGAGGCACAGCTCACGGCGAGCTTCAGTCACGTGAACATCGTCACGGTGTATCGCGTTGGCGAGCACGAGGGCAAGCCGTATTTGGCGCTGGAGTTCTTGGAGGGTCAGACTCTGCGCCAGCGTTTGCTCGGGGAGCGGCCTGGAGTCAGGGAGGCGACGCGCGTCGGCTTGGCGGTGGCGCAGGCGCTCGCCGAGGCCCACCGCCACAAGGTGCTGCACCGCGATCTGAAGCCGGAAAACGTGCTCTTGGCCAAGGACGGTGGTGTGCGGGTGCTGGATCTGGGGCTCGCCAAGGTGCTCGACGAGGTCGGCGAGGTCGGCAAGGTCGGCAAGGGCGGCGAGGGCGGCGGCGAGGCTCCGACCAAGGACTCGCCTGGTGACGAAGGTGGCGCGGGAGACGGGGAAGTCGCGGCGGAGACTGCGATGGAGGCAGACCAAGGCGATACCAAGAGCATGCTTTGCGGCACTGCTCGCTACCTGGCGCCGGAGAGCTGGCTTGGCGAGGCTGCCGGCGAGGCTGCCGATGTCTGGGCGCTCGGCATGATCCTGGCCGAGCTCTTCCTCGGCAGACATCCCTATCATGGATTGTTCGGAGTGCAGCTTCGCGGGCAAGTGGTTGCTGCCGAGCCAGTGCCGCTGGCTGCTCCTGGCGCCGAGGTGCCGTCAGAGCTGGTGAAGCTGGTTGCCGGTTGTCTGGACAAAGATCCGGCGCGGCGTCCGGCCGCGTTGGTGGTGGTCAAGCAGCTAGAAGAGGTGCTCGCTCAGGGTGGGCGGCCACGGACGTTTGCCGAGGAGAGCCCGTTCCGCGGCCTGTTTGCGTTCGGTGAGCTCCATTCCGACTTGTTCTTTGGCCGAGATGCCGAGATTGCAGCGTTCCTGGAGCGGCTGCGCGAGCAGCCAGTCCTTGCCGTCGTCGGTCCGTCCGGGTCGGGGAAGAGCTCGTTCGTGAAGGCCGGGGTCGTACCGCGCCTGCGCGAGCAAGGATCGTGGGTAGTGCTGATGGTGCGGCCGGGCAACGATCCGTTTGCGTCACTGGCCGGCCGGCTCGAAGCCGGCGAGAGTAGCACGCGGGTGAAGCCGCTCGATTCGAGCGAGATGGGGTCGCACCTGCAACGTCTCTTGGCCGAGAAGCCGGGCATGACCTTGGCGGAGGCCGAGCAGCATTTGTCCGGGGGACTGGCGTTGCAGCTCCACGCCGCGCCGCGCCAACTCAGCGTCATGCTGGAAGAGCTCGCCGAGCGGCAGCACAGCAAAGTGCTTCTCCTCGTCGACCAGATCGAGGAGGCGTACACCCTCGTCGCCGACGAGCAGGTGCGGGCGCGCTTCTTGCGGGCAGTGTGCAGCGCGGCCGACGACGCCCATGGCCGGGTGCGGGTCGTGTTCACGGTGCGCGACGACTTTCTGGGACGACTGGCAGAGAGCGGAGAGCTCGAGGCAGCCCTACGCCAGGTGACCGTGCTGCGGCGGCCTGGGCCCGAGGCCTTGCGAGACATCCTGGAAAAGCCGATCGCGGCGATGGGATTCAAGTACGAAAGCATCGAGCTGGTCGAAGAGATGATCCGTTCGGTGCACGACGAGCCAGCCTGTCTGCCGCTCCTCCAGTTTGCCGGCCAGATGCTCTGGGAGCGGCGGGATCGCGAACAGCGGTTCATCCGGCGGCAGGCCTACGAGGCAATGGGCCGGATCACCGGCGTTCTCGCCGAGCACGCCGATGGCGTGCTGGCAAGCCTGACTCCCGCCCAGCTCAAGGACGCCCGCGAGCTCCTGCTGCGCCTGGTGACTGCCGAGGGCACCCGCCGAGTAGTCGCGGCGGCAACCGTCCTCGACGGTCTCGGCCCCGGCGCTGCCCAGGTGCTCACCCGGCTCGTGCAGGCCCGGCTCGTCACCACCCGGCGAGGCACCCGGCAGGGTGAAGGAGAAGCGGTGCTGGAGCTGGTACACGAATCGTTGGTGCGGAGCTGGGGCAGGCTGGCGCGCTGGCTCGAGGAGAGCCGGGAAGACGTGGCCTTCGTTGCCGACGCCACGCAGGCCGCGGAGCTCTGGGTGAGACGAGGCAAGCGAGAGGAGGAGGTATGGCAAGGGGATGCCTTGCGCGATGCCCGCGGCAAAGCCTCCCGCCTCGGCGCTGCCATCCCCGATTCCGTAGCACGCTTCCTCGACGCCGGCATCAGGAAGGAACAGCGCGCCAGGCGCCGCAAGAACAGTCTTCTCACCATTTTCATCGCTGGCCTCGCCGCAGTTGCCGTCGTTGCGGTGCTGGTGGCGCAGCTAACCCTGCAGCAGAACAAGCGTGCCGAGCAGGAACGTGCCGAAGCCCAGGCCCAGCGTGCCGAAGCCCAGGTCCAACGCACGCGTGCCGAGCAAGGCGAAGCCGAATCCCGGCGCGAAGGCGCCAGCGCAGCCCTTCGTCGCGGTGACCTTTTCGAGGCCCGCGCCAAGCTCCGAGGATCGCTCGAGACCAGTGATTCCACGATGGGGCGAGTGCTGTGGGGTGAGCTCGAGCAGAAGGCGCTGGCGTGGAGCAGGAAGCTCGGCGGTACGGTCGAGGACGTGGCCTATTCACCCGACGGCAAGACGGTGGCGGGTGCCTGTGCCGACGGAAAGGTCTACCTGGTGGATGCGCAGACGACGGCAGTGCAGGTGCTGCGGGGGCGGGTCGGTGTGATCAAGTCGGTTGCGTTTTCGCCGAGTGGCAGGTACCTGGCAGCGGGGAGCGATCCAGGTCCGGTGGTACTCTGGGACTTGAGGAGAGGAACTGCCAGGGAGCTCGTCGGTCACGGTGCTCAGGTTTTCGGGGTGGCCTTCGACTCGGACAGCGAGGTGCTGGCCTCGGCGAGCTTCGACACCACCGTGCGTCTCTGGGACGTGCTCAGCGGTCGGGAGCGACTGGTATTGCGCGGGCACGAGAGACACGTCACCAGGGCGGCGTTCGGCCCTGCCGGTGTCGTGTATTCGGCGAGCAAGGACGGGACCGTGCGCCAGTGGGACGTTCGTACCGGTGGCAGTCGAGTCGCGGTCAGGGCAGGCAGCCAGATCTACGGTCTGGCTCTCGATCTCGCCGGCGACGAGCTCATCACCGGCTGTATCGACGGCACTATCCGTCGTTGGCGGTTGAGCACTGGCGAGGAGCGGATGAGGCTGTCAGGTCATCGAGATCTCGTGACCATGACGGTACTGAGCCCTGACCGGCAGACACTGGCGTCGAGCAGTCTCGACGGAACCGTGCTCCTGTGGGACAGAACGACTGGCCGCCGCAGTGTTCTTGGTCGCCACCAAGGCATCGTCTCCGCAGTTGCTGCCAGTCCCGATGGCCTGCGAGTAGCATCGTCTGGCCACGACAACACCCTGCGGTCGTGGCAAATCGGGGTCGAGACGGGGGGAGTCGAGGAGCACGGGCACGCCGGCGTCGTGTGGGCTCTGGATTCTGCCGTCGATGGCAGTACGATCGTTTCCGGCGCCGAGGACCAGACCGTGCGTATCTGGGATGTGCGGTCGGGCGAGCAACGCATGTTGATGACAGGCCATGGAGGTACGATAGCCGGTGTTGCCTTCAGTCCCGGAGGCAAGACGGTCGCTTCGGCTAGCCACGATCGTGGCATTCGGGTCTGGGATCTGGAGAACGGCAGCAGCGAAGAGCTGCAGCCTCGTCACGGTGTGCAGGCTTGGGACGTGGTCTTCAGCTCGGATGGAGAGACTATCGCGTCGGCGGGAGCCGACTGGAGAGTGCGGCTCTGGGATGCACGTTCCTTCGTGACGAGCGGGGAGCTCCGGGCTGAGTCGGTTGTCAGCAGCATTGCCGTCAGCCCCGGCGGCAGCCTTGTTGCCGCACCTGCTGCGAACGGCGTGGTCTACGTCTGGGAAAAGACGAAACCTCTGCCCGTGGCGAGGCTGCGCGGGCACCAAGGCGAGGTCTTCGGCGTCGCGTTCGCCGTCGACGGCCGGACGCTCGTGTCCGGAGGTTCCGACGGAGAAGTCCGGCGCTGGAACCTCGCGAGCAAGGCTTCCGCCATCCTGGGCAAGCATGACGCTCAGGTCAACCGGCTTGCCGTCAGTCCCGACGGTAGACTGCTGGGAACCCCCAGCAACGATGGTACTGCCCGCCTCTGGGAGCTCGCGACCGGCAAGCCGACAGCAGTGCTGCGCGGCTCTCGCGGAAGGGTCGTGGCGCTCCGTTTCATTCCCGACAGCAAACTGGTCGCCACCAGTGGCGCCGACGGTACCGTTCGTACCTGGGACGTTGCCACTGGCCGTCCCTACTGGCGGGCACCGCTGTTGCTGCGGTCGCCGCCGCGGGTCTTCACCCATCTCGGCTGGTTCCTTTTCGACGACGAACACGGCGCGGCGGGGAAGGACAACGCCAG
>JAZDLZ010000590.1:0-3335 GCA_043801535.1 Pseudomonadota bacterium | reverse complement strand
CCCGCGCACCGTCACCGAATCCCGGTGCAATGACACACTCGAGGAACGTTTCGGAAAGCTCGGCCGCAGTCTCCTCGTCTACTGGCTCGTTCAGGGCAACGATTCCTCCGTAGGCCGAGACTGGATCGGCTTCGCGCGCCTTGCGATAGGCTGCCGCAATACCGGTCGAGTCGATGGCGACTCCACAAGGATTGGTGTGCTTGACAACCACCGCTGCCGGCCCGGAAAAGTCGAGGACGCACTCGAGGGCGGCATCGAGATCGACCAGGTTGTTGTACGACAACTCCTTGCCTTGCAGGACCTCGGCACAGCCCAAGGAAGGCCCAGTCGGCTTGTCCTCGACGTACTGGGCCGCGCTCTGATGGGGATTCTCCCCATAACGAAGCAGCCGCTGCCGATGCCACTGTCCAGCCAGGTACAACGGAAACGGCTCCCGCTCGCCGCCCTCCTCTGGGAAGGACGAGAGATAGGCCGCCACCGCGCCGTCGTACGACGCAGTGTGGGCGAAGGCCTTCTTGGCTAGCCGAAATCTGGCCGAACGAGGAATCTCACCATCGTTCTCGTCGAGCAATCGGCACACTTCCTGGTAGTCATCGGGGTCGACAACGATCGCCACTCTCTCGTAGTTCTTGGCTGCCGCCCGCACCATCGTCGGGCCTCCGATGTCGATCTGCTCGATCGCTTCGGCAAACGAAACGTTCGGCTTGGCAACGGTCTCGCGGAAGGGGTAGAGGTTCACCACCACCAGATCGATCTGGCCGATGCCGTGCTGCTGGAGCTCGCTCTGGTGCTCGGGATCCGGCCTTGCCAGAATGCCGCCGTGGATCTTCGGATGGAGCGTCTTGACTCGCCCTCCCAGGATCTCTGGTGCGCCAGTGTAGTGGGCAATGGACGTCGTCGCGACGCCACCCTCTTGGAGCGCTCGGGCAGTACCGCCCGTTGACAGGATCTCGATGCCCGAGCTAGCGAGCTGCTTGGCTAGCGGCAGGAGCCCTCGCTTGTCCGAGACCGACAGGATTGCACGATGAATTCTGGCCATGGGAAGCATCCTTGCTGAAAATCGCGCAAGGATAGCTTCAGCTGATCGGGATGTCGAGGTGTCTCCCACCGTAACCGTTCACCCACTCTCTTGCACGACCCCTAAGATGACCAATGTTATGTGAAACCACCGTCACGGGTCGGGACTTGCACGCCGCTACTACCAGTGCTTCTTCTTCCGACACTGCCAACGATCGCTCCAGGCGCAAACCAAGACTCGTGAGCGGGATCAAGGCCAGCGGAAGGCTGCATCTCGGCAATCTCGAGGGAGTGCTGCGGACGTGGGTGAGCCTGCAAGGCCAGTACGAATCGTTCCTCTTCGTCGCTGATTGGCACACGCTCACCACCGCGGCCGAGTCCAAGCCGCCGCCGCCCGACGTGCGAGCCAGAGCGAGGGAGGTGGCAATTGATTTCCTTGCCGCTGGCATCGACCCGGCCAACGCCACGGTATTCATCCAATCGGCTGTCAAGCAGCATGCCGAGCTTGCGCTGCTTCTTGGCATGATCACCCCCGTTGCCTGGCTGGAGCGAGTGCCTACCTATCGGGACTTGATCAGTGCGGACAGAGTCGGCGCGCCTTCCTTCGGCCTGCTGGGCTATCCAGTGCTACAGACAGCCGACATCCTTCTGTATCGCCCAGAGGTAGTGCCAGTCGGCCGCGACCAACTGCCGCATCTCGAGCTCGCCCGGGAGGTCGCGCGTCGATTCAACCATGTCTACGAGCGGGTCTTCGTCGAGCCGCACGCCTTGCTGTCCCAGCAATCCGTGCTGCCGGGGGTCGACGGCCGCAAGATGAGCAAGTCCTACGACAATGCGATCTACCTCGCCGACAGTCCAGCGGTCACCGCGGCAAAGATCATGGACGCGTTCACCACCCCGACCAAGCTCAGGCGCTCGGATCCGGGCATGCCCGAGAGTTGCGTGGTTTGCCAATGGCGACGGATCTTCGACCCGCTGGGATACCGCTACTCGTGGGAAGAGGATCGGGCTGGCCGGCGTGGTTGCATCGACAACAAGCGTGAGCTCGTCGAGATCGTCAACGATGCGCTTGCTCCGCTCCGGGCGCGCCGGCGCGAGCTTTCGAGAGATCCGGTCGCCGTCGATCGCGTGCTCGCCGAAGGGGCGGCCAGAGCCTCGGTCGAGGCCGAGGCGACGATGGACGAGGTAAGGCGAGCCATGCGGCTCGAATAGGTACTCGGAGCTCGGGGAGCCTATTCCCCCAACCCGAGCGTCCGCCTGACCTCGTCGACCACGGTGGCGAGGCATCCGCGCTGGAAAGGAGACCGCAGCGCTACCTGCTCGAGCAAGTCGGGGAACGACCTGCTTCCTCCCAGCCGACAGATGGCCAGGTAGTCGCGCATCGCGCCGGCTCGGTCGGCTCTCGCCCGTGTCCACAGTTGCAGCGCCACGGTCTCGGCCAAGGCGTAGTCGAGGTAGTAGAAGGGCATGGAGTACACGTGCAGTTGTCGCTGCCACAAGGCTCCAGCCTCGAAATGCGGCAGCAGGCCACCGTAGTCGCGCCAGGGCAGGTACTCGCGCTCGAGCTGTCGCCAAAGGCTGTTGCGCTCGGCGGGCGAGAGAGCCGGCGAGGCGTACACCTCGTGCTGAAAGTGGTCGACAGCCGCCATGTAGGGAAGGAACTGGACCACCTGCTCGAGACGCAGGCGGGAGTAGCGCTCGGCATCGGCCGGACTGAAGAAGTAGCCAGCGTACGGCTCTGCCAGGTACTCCATTGTCAGCGAATGGATCTCGCATGCCTCGAGGGTCGGGAGGCGAAACTCGAGCCAGGGCTGGGACCTGCTTTGCCAGATCTGAAAGGCGTGCCCGAGCTCGTGAGCAAGCACTCTGACGTCGGCCTCCGAACCATTGCAATTGGCAAAGATGAAAGGAAGGCCCGAATCGGGAAAATGAGCGCAGAAACCACCGCCCGCCTTCCCCGGTCTCACTTCCAAGTCCAGGAGGTCGTGCTCGACGAGCAGAGAGAAGAGCTCGGCGAGCTCCGGGTCGAGATCGGAGCACATTCGTCCGATCTGCTCGACGACGTAGTCTGGACCGCCCAATGGTCTGGGGTTTCCTTCCGGGTCGCAAACCGCCTCGTCGTGAAACAGCAGTCGGTCCAGTCCCAGCCTCCGTGCCCTCACCTTGGCGAGCTCGACCGCCACCGGCACCACGAATTCCTTGATCTCTTCTCTGAACCGTGAAACCGCGGTCGCATCGTAGCTGCGGGCGAGGAGAAGGTAGCCGAGCGGAGCAAAACCCCTGTGCCCGAGGAGGCGACCCATGCGGTCGCGCAATCG
>JAZDLZ010001067.1:0-2310 GCA_043801535.1 Pseudomonadota bacterium | reverse complement strand
CGCCACGGCAATTCCCAGCCCTGGAACCCGCATTCCTATGGCGTTGGCCAATCTGCCGAGGGCGTCAACGATGGCCAAGAAATGTGGGACGAGCTCATTGCCCAGCGCGGCAAAGTGCTCGCAGTACTCTGCGGCCACGTCCTGAACGATGGTCTTGGCTACGCAATCTCCCAGGGAGCCGGGCCGGTGCACCAGATCCTCGCCAACTACCAGATGAACACCGATGGAGGAGAGGGATTCCTGCGGATCGTGCGCTTCAATCCGACCGCCCGCCGCGTCGACGTATTGACCTACAGTCCCTGGCTTGACACCTACAAGACCGATCCGGCGAACTTCTTCTCGTTCTCGTACTCGTACTAGTACTAGTACGAGAAAAGTGGAGTGTGTCCCGGGGAGTCGACGACGATCAAAAATCTCGACTTGCCAATTTCCACTTCCCCAGGGTAGCGTGCTGGCGTTGTGTCGTAGCCTCGACTTCTGACCATCGGCTATTGCCGTTGATTTAAAGCATTGACACCCAACAAAGCACAGAACCGCTCGTAACCCAAGGTGACGGGCCTTTCGAAGGACGATCCTATGGCCGAGAGCCAATTCTCTGATTCCCTGATCGAAAGAATTCGCAACGGTCGCGCTGCCCTCGTGGTCGGCTCCAATATCGGAGCTCTTGCCGGCATGCCTTCCTGGAAGAAGGTACTGGAGAGACTTCGTGACGATCTCGACGGACGCGGACAACCAGGCGACAAGGAGGCTGCCGAGAACATCACCTCCCTTCTCAAGAAGGGACGACTGGTGAGCGCCCTCGGATTCCTGGCTCGCACTCTGGGAAGCGCTCGTTGCGATGTTGTCCTCGCCGAGGCGTGGAAGACTCCCGATCCTCTACCGGCAGCGATCCAGGTTCTCGGCCGGATACCAATCAAGTCCGTCTGGACAGTCCACCCTGGCGATCTCGTCGAGCAAGCGATTCGGATGGGCTCTCTCGAAGGTTGGCCGGAGCCGCGCGTGGCTAGCTACGAAGACGCCGATGCGCTCGATGCGCGCCGGCGCTACGTATTGAGCCTGCTCGGAAACGTCAGCCGGCCGGGCTCCTACGTTGTCATTCCCACCTCGGTACGACGGGCGCTCACTTCGGCGGACGCATACCGGCAGATTCTCCAGGAAACCTACCAGGACGGAGCGCTCATCCTGGTTGGCTTCAGGCACGGCGACCCCGACCTGATTGCTCTCCTCGATCGCATCTTCAGCGGGTTCGAAGTGCCGAGGGCAGAGCACTACTTCGTGGGGGCGGGGCTCGGACCGGTGGACATCGAGGAGCTCAAGGCAGAGCACCACATGACCGTGGTGCCGCTCGAGGGACAAGGCGGCGACGAGAAGTCGGCCGAATCGCTGGCCCTCTATCTCTCCGCGCTCATCGAAGCCTGCGAACGGGCCAGCGTCAGCCTGGCCACGATTCGTCCCGCCGCCGACGACCTCGAAGGATGGGCAGCTCGCCTGCACGACGACTCCATCGATGTCGAGGCCAAAGATGCCTTGCTGGCCATCGAGCAGCGTGCCCGGACCGCAGACCAGCCCGAAAGAATCGTCGAAGCCTTGCTGGCGCGCATGGAAGCAGAGCAGGAAAGCACGACGCGCGCTGCGCTGCTGAAGGAAATCGCCGGCATTTTCGAGAAGCAGATTGGCGACCTGCCGCGGGCGTTCACCGCGCTCACCGCCGCGCTGAAAGAAGACCCTGGCGACGAGGAGACTCTCCGCGAGGCCGAGCGGATGGCGGCCGAGACTGACGGCTGGGGAGAGCTGGTGGCCGACGTCTCGGCAATGGTGCAGCAACTCGACGACAAGGTTGTTGCGGCAGCCCTGTGGATGCATCTGGGCCGCTGGTACAGCCAGAAGCTCCACCACTACGACTACGCGGCATCCTGCTATCGCGAGGCGATTCGCCTGGAGCCAACCCGCGTCGACGCTCGCGATGGGCTCGAGGAAATCTACCGCAAGCAGCTACGATGGGGCGAGCTTGCCCAGGAGTTGGTGGCCCACGCCGAGGTCGAGCCCGAGCCGAGCAAACGCGTCGACGTGCTGCTCGCGCTCGGCGATCTCTACGAGACCCAGCTCGCCTCGACCGCCAAGGCGCTCGGGGCCGACGAACGGATCGTCGGGGCCGATCCGCAGAACACCGATGCGCTGGCCGCCCTCGAGAGGCTCTACCGCCGCGGCGAGCGCTGGGGCAAGCTGGTGGCGGTGCTCGAGCAGCGGGCGGTGGTGATCGAGGCCGACGACCCTGCGCAGGCGGTGGCGCTGCGCAAGGAGCTGGCGGTG
>JAZDLZ010000554.1:0-2631 GCA_043801535.1 Pseudomonadota bacterium | reverse complement strand
CGTCACGAACCCGAGTGTCGATGAGGTGCTACTGCCGTGATGAGGCACCTTCACGACGTCGGCCTTGGCGAGAAACGGTGGCACCGAAGCGAGCAGCCGTGCTTCGCCCTTGGCTTCGATGTCACCGGCAAGAAGGATCGCGCGGCCACCGTGCTCTACTCTGAAAACCAGGGAGCTGTCATTCAGCCCGAAGCTTTCGGGCGCCGAGGAGGAGAGGTGGTCGAGCATTGAGGAGTGACCGAATGCCGTCGGATCCCCGACTGGCTCGCTCATCTGGTTGGTGGAATCCGGCGGTGCGAGCGCCAGAAGTCTGGTGTTGCCACACTCGCGGGCGGCTCCGGCAGCAATCTGACGAATCGGGATGTGTCGTTTCGCCAGCTCTCCTGCCAGAAACTCCCAGCTCTGGTCATCGGCAGCGCCGGCGTTGCTGGCTTTCTGAGCGGCATCGGTGGGGGCATCGCCGTGTTCTGTCGGCGACAGCGAGGTGACCCATACCTCGGATATCGGCAGGTGCCGAGCGACTGCCGCCACACCACCGTAGTGATCGGGATGCGGATGAGTGACGATCACCAGATCGAGCTTGCTGATGCGTCTGGCGCGAAGGAATCTCCACACTGCCTGTTCGCCTGGTCCTCCGGAGCTGACCGTAGTGCCGCCAGCATCGACGAGCCACGTTTGCCCGCACGGGAGCTCGATCACGGCGGCGTCACCTTGACCAACGTCGAGAAACGTCGCTCGCAGGCGGTCCGGGCCGAGCACGCGCCAGTGAGGCAGCAGGTACGACAAGGCTACTACCGCCAGCCCACTGGCCAGAATCGGAATCGCTCGTTTTGCCGGCCACACCGCCGCTGCCACGACGAGGGCAACAGCGAGCACGGTGAGCTCCCAGGAGTGCAGCGGAGGAACCTCGATCGACGGACACCATGCCGAAAGCCACTCGACGACACGAATCAACGCCCCAGTCAGCGAGGCGGCGACGGCAACCAGGGCGCTACTCAGCATCGACGGCAGAAGCGACGCCAACGCCACGCTTGCCAATCCGAACGGCAGGATGACTCCTTCGGCGAAAGGAACAATCAATAGGTTGGTGATTATTCCTGCCGGTTGGAAGGTGCCGAAATGAAAGACCGTGAGAGGGGCAGTGGCTGCAGTGGCTGCAGCCGAAGCGACCGTGAGGCGAAGCATCCAACCGAGAACCCGCCGCCAGGCTGTCTTCGACGGAGGGCTCGGAACACTGACTGCAACCCAGACGAGAGCTGCCGAAGCGACGATTGTCAGTTGGAAAGACGCTTCGTAGACAGCCCATGGCGACACCGCAAGGATCGCGAACGAGGCTGCTGCCAGCGTCGCAGCACCACTCGGCCTTCTCCCGAGAATCCGAGCACCGAGCACGATCACCGCGCAGATCAGCGCCCTCACCGTGGCAACCTCGGCTCCAGTCACCAGTGCATAGACGATACTAGAAGCGATGGCGATGCAGGCTGCAACTCGCTCTGCCGGAATTCTCTCGGCAACCCGTGGCACCCACAGCCATACACGCCGGAAGACCGAAAAGAACAGCATCGCGACGGCGGCGAGGTGCAGGCCACTGACACTCAGGACGTGAGTCACGCCTGCGCGGCGAAACGCGTCCTCGACGCCCTCGTCCACCGTGCCCCGCTCCCCCAACACCAGGGCACGCAGCAGATCGGCACCGCGTCCGGAGGCACTCTGGATAATCGCCTTGCTTGCCGTAGCCTGGATGAGAGCGGCAAGACGCCAGATGGACCAGTGCGGCGGCGCGGATGTCTTGACGATGCCTGGCAACGAGGCGGTAGCAACGCCATCGATCCCCTGACCGGCGAGAAAGCGCTGGCGGTCGAATGCTCCCTCGTTTTGGTAGCTACGAGGAGGCCGTAGCGCAGCGCGAAACCGCACTCTGTCCCCAGGCAAAAGTCGACGTGGCTCGTGATCGTTCTCGGTACTTGCAGCAACCAGTACTCTCGCTCGATAGCCGCGGAGAGCTTCGACGCCAGCACCGACTCCCGCGCCAGCACCGACTCGAGTGACTTCTTGGACGACGATCCCATCTACGTCGACGAGCGCACGCCTGAATCCCTTGAGCTCTTCGACGGGACGGACGATTTCGCCTTCGTAGATTTGGCTTTCGGTCGGGCTGGAGAGCACCGGATTCTTCCTGGAGCACTCGCGGACCAGCGCCGACGCAAAGCCTCCTCCAGCGATGGCGAGCACGGCGATCAACACGGAACTGCTGGCCAACCCGACGCGTGCCCAACGCATGCCGATTGATCCCCGAGCCATCGGTTCCACTGGTCCCCTTGCCTGCGGCTGCGGTGTGTCGGCGGACGATCCCAAGCCGGCAAGACCAGAACCAAACAGGTCTTCCCCTTGTCCTTTGCCCCTTGCGAAGTCTTGCCAGAGCGCGAAAAGATCCAGGCGGCAAGAGACCAGGGGCATCACGACCATCAACGTCACGAGCACCACCGAGATGGCGGCGCTCACCGTCCAAAACAGAGCGGATCCTCCCACGAAACCTTCAATGAGAATCCCTCCGCTCCACGCGCACGACAGGCACAGAATGCTTGGGCTTCTCCCGTAGCTCACGCGATGTTCTCTCCCTGTTCCCGGCCA
>JAZDLZ010000528.1:0-15232 GCA_043801535.1 Pseudomonadota bacterium | reverse complement strand
CGATGAGCTTCTGGCCAGCAAAGAACGAAACGTCGCCGAGCCGTACCGAAGCCGCCAGCGACCAGCCAGACTCGAACCGGGCGACCTTGTGATAGCTGTCTGCCACCTCGGTCGTGATCTTGGCAAGAGAATCGAGGGCGTCATTGATTGCCTTGGCCTGCTTGTCCGGATCCTTGGAGGAAATCCCAGCCGGCCACTTGACCTTGTATCCCTCGAAACGCGCCTTGTACACCTGGTCGGAAAGCCAGAACTCGGACTCGCCAGCCAGGAACGACGACGGCGACCCTTTGGCTTCCCCAGTCATGTCGAAGGCCTTGATCGTCTGCTCGTAGTTTGCCTTGGCGCCTTTCAGGTCACCTGCCTTTTCGAGAACCTTGGCCGTCTTGTAGTAGGAAAGCACGTAGAATGGGCCAGCCTCCTGGTCCGCCCCGTACGTCTTCCGCCAGTCGCCGAAGGCCTTGATCATGTTCTTGGTGTCGTTCGCTTTCTCGTAGATCAGCGCAGCGCGGAACGCGGCTTCGCGAGCGCGTTTGCGGTCTTTCTGATCGGTCGAAGCGTAGCGCTGGTACAGGACGATCGCGCCCGGATCGTTCTTGGCACGATCGTAGTAGACGCGGTCCTGCTCGCGGAGCACTGCCGCGTTCCACAGTGAATCGAGCTGCGCCTGGCCGAGATCGAACTCGGCTCTCGCCTTGCGACCGGGCTCGGAAGCGGCCGAGAACACCCGCAGGTAGGCGTCGACGGCGCTGTCGTAGTCGAACGCATCCTGGTAGCTCACCGCCGTGCGATAGAGGGCTTCGACGAAGTACTCCGAGTCCTTGAGCTGCGGATTGCGCGAGAACTCGAGATACATGGCGATGGCGGTCTTGGGCTTGCCCGCCTTTTCGGCGGCAATCGCCGAGCTGAACAAGGCATCGTCGCGGTTTTCGTCGGTGTCGGGTGCGAGACGGAAGAGCGTGTAGAACTTCTTGGCAGCTCTCTCGTAGTTGCCTTCCTTGTAGAGCTTGGCGGCGATCTCGTACTCCTTGGACAGCTTCTGCGCCCGGGCGAGCTCGACATCCTTGTCCTCGCCGCACTTTCGACTGATGAAGGTGTCGGCGGCGACCTGGTACATGGCATCGTCGCCACGCGCCTGGTGAATGAAGAGCACGCCTTCCTTGGCCTGGACCGCCTCGGGCGTCTTGCAGTAACGGTCGAGGATCGTCTGGAAGCGTCCCAGCGATTCGTCGAGCTGAAGGTGACGGAAGGAGATCATCGCCGAGGCGAGGGCAGTCTTGGGCGCCGTCTTCTCGTCGTTGATGAGGGACATGTACTCGTCGTAGGCCTTCTGCAAGTCCCGATAGAGATCGGGAATCGGCTGCGGCTGCGGCAGGGCAGTCAGGTTGTCCTTGCTCGGCAACGGTGGCTCGACGAGCGCTCCGCCGGTCTTGGCGGCGTCGACGGCCTTCTGGAAGGCCTGCACGATCGAAAGCGCGGCCGGCTCGAAGTACTTGGTTCCGAGGTCGCGATGATCGCGCACCCAGCGATAGTGCGGCACCGACTCCACGTAGGCCTCGCTGAAGTAGTAGCAGTCGGCGAGCCGATAGGTGAGCTCGTAGACCTCGGACGACGTCGGATACTCCAGCAGGTACTGGTGGTAGAGCTTGGCCGCCTGGCTATACTGCCCGACGAAGAACTTCTTGGCGTCGGCGGTCTTGGTCTTGTCCCATTCCTGCCGCGCCAGCTGGGCATTGCGGTGGGCCGACTTGGCAGCCGCGAGCAGCGACTGCTCGGCCAGCTTTGCCGCCAAATCCATGGCGTCGCGGTTGGTCTCGTTGGCAACGTACCAATCGCTCCCCTTGGAATAGGCCATGGCGAGCTTGCTGCGCTCTTCCATCGAGGCCGCAGGATCGCCCTTGTCGGCCAGCGCATCGACGATCTTCTGGTGGATGAGCGGATTGCGCGGGTTCAGTGGCCAGTTCTCCAACGCTGTCCGCCAGGCGGCAATGGACTGGTCGTAAGCGTCACCCGCACGCAGGGTGTCGCCTAGCTTCTCGAAGACGTCGCGCGCGTGCTTTTCGCTCATGCGCTTCTTGTAGTAGTCACGAGCCTTCTCGAGCGACTTGGAGGGATCGGGCTGGCCGCCCTTCTCCCAGGGATCGGCGAAGCTGATGGCGATGTAGTCGATCGCCTCGGGTCGCAATTCCACGGACCGACCACCGAGCTCCTCCTGCTTGTCGGCGTAGACAACGAGCTCGTCGAAGGCATTGATACCCTCGATGAACTGATCGTTGCGATAGAACGACCAGGCCAGCTTGTAGAGAGCAACGTCGAAGAATTCCGAGTCCCGATTGCTTGCCACCCGCCTGAAGGCGGCGATTGCCAGCGGCAGCTCGTAGCGGGTATCGAAGTGCATCTCGCCGAGCCGGACCCACGCCTCGTCGACCAGCTTGGGATTCATCCCGGTGGCATCGCAATCGGTGTAGGGATCGGCTGGCTTGGCTCCGGCCACCAGCACTCCCCCGCCGAGCCGAGACCGCACGTCGTCTGGATCCGTCGGGGGCGGTGGCGGCGCCAGCGCGTCGAACTTGTTGCCGCAGACCAGGCCCTTGTAGGCTCCCTTGGCCTCGGCGAGCATGCCCATTTCGCCGAGGTAGTAGGCAAGCAGATAGAGGGTGCCGTCGAGCTGGCGATAGCGGGGAAAACGGCGAGCGATCTCGCGCCAGAGATTGATCGAACGGGTGTAGTCGGGACCACTGTAGGCAGGTATCTCCTCGCTGACCGCCGTCTCGGTGGCATCGGCCGGCGGTGTCTCCAGGACGGAGAGCTGCTGCTGCTTGAGCTCGTACTCGATGCCAGCCTGGTCGAGGTAGGCAGTAGCCAGACGGAACATTACGCTCGGCGTCCACTTCTGGTCGTCGGGATAGCGCTGCACGAACCTCTCGAGCAGCATCAAGGCATCGGAATGGCGGGCTCGATGGTCCTGGGTCGCGATCTGCTGTTGCTTGAGGAAGCGCTCGTCGAGCGCGCGGAGCCGCTTGTCGCGCTCGTCCTTGAGCAAGGTTCCCATCTGCTGGCGATGCTCGCGACTGGCGACGTTGTAGCGGTCGAGGAGCTGAAGGATCTCGCCGAGCTCTGCTTCCTCGACGTCCGAGAGGGAAATCGGCACGCTGGGCGTGGCCGGGGTAGCGGTGGCTGCACCGGTTGCCGAAGCTGCCGCCGAGTCACTGGCGGGAGCGGCCGGTGCCGGCGCCGAAGGCGAATCGGCGGTCTCTGCCGGCGACACCGCTGGTTGCTCTACCGGTTGCTCTGCCGGCTGCTCCTGTGCGCCGAGCGGGCTCAGGCCAAACAGGCTGGCCGCGACAAACGCCCCGAGCATGCTCGCTCGCAAGCTCGTGGACGACGCCCCCCCGGACGGCGAGGGCTCGCAGCCGCCCGTTGATCTTCTAGAGCGAAGCATAGATTCCCTCCTGCCCCTTGATGACACTGCCATGAACGGCGTCATGAACGACGCCATTAACGACGGAAGTCGCGCGGGGCGGCGGCGGCATCATTGGCGAATCCTTCTCGACCCCGTCGATATCCTTGAAGTCCTCGATCAAGACTCTCTTGGACTTGCTGGATTCGAGGTTTACGCGGTTGGCGGCTTCCTTGGCATCTTCCATGATGGACCATGCCACATCGACGGTGCCGAGCTCGGCGCGGATGGCAATCTGATAGAAGACCTTGGCAACTCGTTCGAACGCGCTCACCGCGACCGCGGCGCCGGTGCTGGTGCTCTCGGCGTCGCACTCGGCGAGCTGCTTCTTGAGCGCGTCGACCCGGGAGCGTTCTTCGGTCAACGCCAGGCGGACATCGCCAAGACGGGTATCGAGAATAGCAGTGATCCTGCTGTTCACCTGGGCAATGGTTTGCTCGATCTCGTTGGTTCGACGAATGAGATCGGTTACCTGGGCTAGCTTGGTCTGGTCGGAGCCAGAGAGCTTGGCCGAGAGGCGGTTGCCGTAGGCTTGCTCGGCGCGAATCGTCTCGTCGAGCTCGCTGCGGAGCTGTTTGGACCTGGAAACGTCGGCATCGTCGACACCGGCGACGTCCATCGCTGCCGCCGTTTCTTGACGAACCGCGGCCAGCTCCAGACGCAAGGCGTTGACCTCGCTCTTGAGCATCTTCATCCGGTTCTCGTAGAGGACTGCCGGCATCTTGTTGTGCGACTCGGATTTGCCCTGGAAATGGTCCAGTGCCCGGATTTCCGCCTCGAGCGATCCTATGACCATCTCCGCTTCCTGGGCTTGCTGGTCGACCGCCAGCACGCCAGCGCGCGCCTTGCGGATGCGCTCGGTCAGGCTGTCGCCGGCATTGGGCATGGTCGCGAGCTCGCGCGATAGATCCTCCCGCCGTTTGGAGAGCGCCTCTAGCTCGGAGCGCTCGGCCGGGTTGGCGACCTTGCCGATGAACTTGCTCGAGCCGGCGGCGAGCTGCTGCCGCAGCGCCAGGGTGCTCTCGAGGATCTCCTGCGCTCTGATGCGGCGCTCGGCGAGATCGGGGAACATGGTGACGCTGGCAGAGCTGTTGACGGCGCGGCCGAGGCGGGCGAGGAGCGTGTCCGCTCCTTCGATCTCCGAACGTAGCGCATTGAGCTCGTCGACCAGGGCAATCGCCCGCGCTACCTCTTCGTTGTCACTGGCCCAGCGAACGGCCATGTCGGGAATCGTGGCGCCTTCGCCGAGAATGCCGGCCGACTTGCCGGCGAGCGCGGCAAACAGCTTGCTGGCGTCCGGCTTGCTGGCGACGATCTCCTTGAGATCCTCGCCGGGCTGTTGATACTCCTCGCGAGTCCGCTCGAAAATGCTCTTGGCATTGGCGTAGAACTCGCGACTGTTGCCTTCCCCCGTCGCCGACAGAATCTGGGCGCGGTGAATGCTGAGATTGCCTTGCAGGATGCGCACCCCGGGCGCCGCTGCCGAGTCCGGATTGGCCAGCGCCAACAACTCGAGGGAGCGCAGCGCCTTGTCGAACTGCTTCGCTTTGACGTACACCCACGCCACCTCGCCCATGGCAGTGTCGAACATTTCGGAGTCGCGGCGGATCATCAAATACTGATCGATGGCCTGCTCGTTCTGGTCCTGTTCGTAGAAGATGCGACCCAGCGCCAGATGTGCTTCCTGGACGACCCGTTCGTCTTCCTTGCGGGTCGGCGTTTCCTTGGTGAGAGACTCGAAGACGGAAATCGCCTTCTCGCTCTCTTTGCGGCCGACGTGGGAGGCGCCGATCAGATAGCGCGCTCGCAAATAGAATTCGGAATCGCGGGGAATGGTCTCGAATACACTGATCGCGCCAAGGTAGTTCTTCTTGAAGAACTCGTACTTGCCTCGGACATAGGGAGCGGATTCGAGCCTGCTGGTCTGCGGAACGCGATCGAGGCGCTGGACGTAGTCCTTGACCTCCTCGGTCACCTCGCTCCTCGTTGCCTGGAGCTGCAAGGACAGCTCGAGGAGACGCTGCAGCGCGTCCTGGTAGTGGGGGGACTGCTCGCCGAGATCGATGACGATCTTGCGATAGTACTCCCTGGCGCTGAGGAGATCGCCTTTCTGGAAGAGCGATTCGGCGAGCAGGAACAGCGCCTCTCGATAGGAGCTGGTATTGGAGGAGTGCCGAGAGACGATGTCGAAAAAGATGATCGAGGCTGCCGGGTAGTTTCCTGTCCCGAACGCAACCTGGCCCTCGACTAGCCGCCGCTCTGGGTCGGTACTGCCGGTGTTGAGTGCTTGGATGGTGTTCAGATCGGTCGCGAGCTGGGAGGCACTCGCCTTGAGCTCGTGTAGCTGTTTGCCGATCTCGTTGATGTCGGCGGCAGCCAGGCCGGGCATAGACAATGACGCCCCGGCGGCTGCCAGCACGGCAAGCCGGGATAGGAATTTTCGCATTTCACTTGCCCTTGCTTGGTGCGCCGGAAACAACGTTTACCTTGAACTCGACCGCGGGACGTTTCTCCATCGGAGTATCGACACCTCCGCGCTCGTAGCCGAGCGCCGAGATCTGGGTGAGCTTTCCTTCGGTGGCGGTGAACGTGTGGCTGGAACGAACCGTGAACTTGTACCCCTTCATGTAGGAGAACAAGCCGTAGCCTTGCCCGTTGTACACCATGAGCAAGCTCAAGGTGTGGTTGCCTGGCTCGATCGGACCAGACAGGATGTCGGTCTTCTTGAGATCGTCCAGGGCACCGGTGGTGTCGGAGCGCGAATACACCTGCACTCCGTCGAGAGCGTAGACCAGCTTGACGAGCCGGAAAGCGCTCCCCATGCGGTTCTCGTGGGCGATGCCGACTCGCGCTCCAATCCCACCGCCAAGCGCGGCTTCCTTCAACAGGTCGACCCGAGCCTTGACCCGCCACGATTTCTCCTTGAGCTCCTGGATTTTCTGTTCGAGTTGGCGAAGGCGGATGCTGGCGGGCTCGGCGGATGCTACCGATGCTGGTTTGGCGGTTCCTGTTGGTTGCTCGGCCGTGACCGCAGCAGCCTGATCCGACAGATCCTCTGCGGGCGCCGACGTTGGCGCCGGTGTTGGCGCTGGTGCTGGTTTTGGTGTTTGGGCACCAGCAACCGAGGTAAGAAGTACCAGAGCGATGAATGCGGACAACGAGACGTAGCGGCTAGGGCGCATCTTGACCCCCGAGATTGGCCTGGTTGCGGGCATTCCTGCCGATTTGGCTTGGCGCCCGCAAGCTTGAAATGACGAGATGGGTGTATATCACGCGTACTTGCCTGAGCGCAAGGCCAGTGCAGGTTCCCTTACTATTACTCTGATGGGGGAGCTTCGGAAAGGAGCTTCCATGTACGCTCGAGGAGCACGGTCAGTCCCTCGTGAGTTGCCGCCGAGATTGGCACGAGGTCGATCCCCCGCCGAGCGAAACGGGAATGCAGCTCGGCAAACGCTGCCCTCGCTTCCGGCAGATCGATCTTGTTGAGCGCGACGACCTGGGGTTTTTCGGCCAGGAAAGGATCGTGGCGGCGAAGCTCGCCCATGATGACGTCGAAGTCACGCTCTGGCTCCCGGTCAGGCTCTGGCGAGAGCGCCAGCAGATGGATGAGCACTCGGGCTCGCTCGACGTGGCGGAGGAAGCGATGCCCGAGGCCAACACCTTCGGCCGCGCCCTCGATCAAGCCAGGGATATCGGCAACAACAAGGGTGCGTTCCGCGGACAGCGCCGCAACACCCAGGCTCGGTACTAGAGTCGTGAAAGGATAGTCGGCGATCTTGGGTCTGGCCCGCGAAACTGCGGCGATCAGCGACGACTTACCGACGTTGGGATACCCGATGATTCCAGCCTGGGCAATCAGCTTGAGCTCCAGTCTGATTACCTTCTCTTCACTGGGAAAACCAGGCTCGGCCTCGGCGGGTGTCTGGTTCCACGGAGTCTTGAAATGGATGTTACCCCTCCCTCCCTTGCCTCCCCTGCAAACCACGAAACGCTGCTCGGCGCTCGCCAGATCGGCAAGCAGATCTCCAGTCTTGTCGTCCCACACGACAGTGCCGACCGGCACTCTGACCGTGAGATCTGCACCTCTGGCGCCGTTGCAGTCCTTGCTTCCACCATTCTCTCCATCTTTGGCCCAGTAGTGCTGGTGGTACTTGAAGTCGAGCAAGGTGCAAAGTTGCTGGTCTACCACCAGCACCACGCTGCCGCCATCGCCGCCGTCGCCGCCCGACGGTCCGCCGCGCGGCACGAACGCTTCCCGGCGGAAGGTGGCGGCGCCATTGCCGCCCTTCCCAGATCGCACGTTGATTCTCGCCTCGTCGACGAACTTCATGTCCCGAGCTATTCGGCGCTACTCAGCCCCAAAAACCTCCCCAAAACCTCCCCAAAACCTCAAAGAACCGCCTCACCTCGAGGTCCTCGGCTGTCAACGGCCCAGATTGGGGGGGCAGGCAAGACTACGCTGTTGCTGGGCTGGCGCCAGCTGCGGTGGCGGCCGGCGGCGGCGGCGGCGCTGCCTCGGCGGGTGCGGGTGGCGCGGCATTGGGAGCCACGGCGAGCGGATACACCGACACCTTTGGCCGGCCGCTACGATGACGTTCGTACTTCACCGTGCCGTCAACCAGCGAAAATAGGGTGTAGTCGCGACCCAACCCGACGTTGGTGCCCGGGTGAATGGTGGTACCGAGCTGACGTACGAGGATGTTGCCTGCTCGTACCGCCTGACCACCAAATACCTTCACTCCTCGGCGTTGTGATGCCGAGTCGCGACCGTTGCGTGAAGACCCCTGTCCTTTCTTGTGCGCCATTGTCAGCTACCCTGGCTCTGGTTTGCTAGACCAAGTATCTCGAGGGCTGTGTAGGGCTGCCGGTGACCATTCTTTTTCCGGAATCCCTTGCGCCGCCTCATCTTGAAGACGACCAGCTTCTTGCCGCGATCATGGGCGGTGATCCGCGCCACGACCTTCACTCCATCTACCAGGGGCTTGCCTACTCTCACCCCCGAATCATCCGCGACCAGAAGAACCTCCCCGAGCTCGACCGTGCTTCCCTCGTCGCCGGGGATCTTCTCGACTTGAATTTTGACGCCTTCCTCGACCCGGTATTGCTTGCCACCGGTTTTGACTACCGCATACATGCTTGGCTCCGTCGCTGCGCTTAAGAGCGGAAGCCGTAGTTTATTCGCGTGCTCTACGGCGTCAAGAGCTTTCTCAGCAGATCACGAAGTAGCGGCGGTGGCTCTTCGGTGAAACGGATACCCATCCCGCCGCTCGTTCCTTCGAGGTGCCCCCACACTACCTGCCCGATCACTCTGATCGACGGCGGCACCTCCGGGTCGGCAATCACAATGTCCATGACGATCTCGGTGCCAACAGGCAACGGGCTGGGAGTTCTGATGTACACCCCACCGAACGAGAGAGATTCGACATAGGACGCGGCGAGATCTCTGCCGTCCTCGTACCGCACCTCGAGGTGGACCGGTACTCGGGGGAAGGCGCGGCGATCGAGGTAGTCAAGCTTGGACATGGAGATCCTTGAAAGGTGGCCGATGCACACCTGTTTCAGTAATGATAGCCGAGATCAGCCGCGCTGGGGTGACGTCGAATGCAGGATTCATTGCTTTGGCCCCAGGAGGGGTGATCGGCACACCACCCAGGTGAGTGACTTCGGAGCTGGCCCGTTCTTCGATCGGAATACCAGCCCCAGTTGGTGTCCGAGAGTCTACGGTCGACAAGGGCGCAGCCACATAGAAAGGTATCCCGTGCTCCTTGGCAGCGAGCGCAACTCCATAGGTGCCGATCTTGTTGGCAGTATCGCCGTTGGCAGCGATCCGGTCGGCGCCAACGACGACGCAAGTGACGAGGCCGCGCTGCATCAAGGAGGCGGCGGCGGAGTCGGGAACCACGGTGACGTCGATGCCGTCGCGGAGCAGCTCCCAGGCGGTGAGGCGAGCTCCCTGAAGGAATGGCCTGGTCTCGTCGGCGAGCACGCGGATCCGCTTGCCCGCCTCGTGCGCCGCCCGCACTACTCCGAGCGCCGTGCCATAACCGCCGGTCGCCAAGGCACCCGCATTGCAGTGGGTGAGTACCGTGGCTCCGTCGGGAATGAGCTCGGCGCCGGCCCGTCCGAGGCGCACACAGCGATCGATGTCGTCCTGCCAGATCGCCTCGGCGAGGCGCTGGAGGACAACGTCGAGGTGCTCCGACGGCGGCGATGACGCTCGCATACTCTGCCCGCAATCCTGGTCTTGTGCTACCGCGGCTCGCATGCGGTCGAGTGCCCAGAACAGGTTCACCGCGGTGGGCCGGGTTGCAGCGAGCCGGGCAGATGCTGCGGCAATTCCTCGACGGAATGCATCGGGCTGTCCAGCGTGCTCGCGAGCGAGCTGGCGGGCGGCGAGCGCGATCCCGAACGCGGCGGCGCATCCGATCGCCGGAGCTCCTCTTATCACCATTCGTTCGATCGCCTCCGCCACTTCCTCGACGGAATTGTGCTCGAGCCACACTTCCTGACCGGGCAAGAGGCGCTGATCCAATAGCTCGAGACGTTGTCCGTCCCAACGTATTGGGCTGAGAATCTCTCTTTTCATTGTATTACCTGCCGTCGTTGTCTTTGTCGGTGTCTTTGTCTTTGCCGGTGCCGGCAGCAGCGTCCTGCCGAGCTAGTAGTCGTGTCAGCGTGTCGTTCACCAATCCGGGATTGGCTCTGCCCTTCATTGCCTTCATGACGCGACCAACGAAGAAACCTAGCAAGGCAGACTTGCCACTCTGGTACAGAGCCACTTCCTTGGGATTTGCCCGGATGATCTCGAGAGAAGCAGTTTCGATGGCACTACTATCGGAAACCTGGGTCAGCCCTTCCCGCTCGACAATATTGCGAGGGCTCTCACCCGCTGCGTACATCTTGGCGAACACGTCCTTGGCGATTTTTCCGCTGATCGTTCCGGTGTCGACCATGCGTACGAGCTCGGCGAGATCTGCCGGCTCGATCGGACAGCCATCGATCGACCGCTGTTCTCGATTGAGCTCGTGGAGAAGCGCAGTCTGGATCCAGTTGGCAGCTCTCTTGGCGTCGCTGCCAGCGCGCACGGTTTCCTCGAAGTAGTCGGCCAGCGCTCGCTCCTCGGTGAGTACTCGGGCATCGGCCGGTGGCAGGCGATACTCGGAGACCAATCTGGCTCGACGGGCAGCAGGAAGCTCGGGCAACTCGCTGCGCACTCTTTCGACCCAGGCTTCGTCGACCTGCAGCGGCGGCAGGTCGGGATCGGGAAAGTACCGATAGTCGTGAGCTTCCTCCTTGGAGCGCATGGCGTGACTGGTGCCGTGCTCGGAGTCCCAGAGCCTGGTTTCCTGGATCACCTTGGAGCCCGCCTCGAGTAGAGCGGCTTGTCTGGCGATCTCGAACTCGATGGCCTTGGCGACGAATTTGAAGCTGTTGAGGTTCTTGAGCTCTGCCTTGGTTCCAAGCTCACCCGCGCCGGCCGGACGCAGCGAGACGTTGGCATCACAACGAAGCGATCCCTCCTCCATGTTGCCGTCGGAGATACCCAGATAGCGCACTAGCTGGCGCAGCACGCGCATGCACTCGGTAGCCTCCTCGGCCGAACGGATGTCCGGCTCGGTAACGACCTCGACCAACGGGACGCCAGCCCGATTCAGGTCCACCTCCGAGGTCTGCTTCCCTGGCTGGTGCAGGCTCTTGCCAGCGTCTTCCTCCAGGTGAATTCGGCGCAAGCGGACGATCCGCGCTCGATCGCCGCCGGGCTGTCCGTCGCCGCCAGCGCTGCTGCCGTCGCTGCCGCCGCTGCCGCCAGCGCTGCTGTCACCGCGGTCACCGCCGACCTGAATCTCGATCCTGCCGTGTTCGGCGAGAGGCTCGTCGTACTGGGAGATCTGGTATCCCTTGGGCAAATCTGGATAGAAATAGTGCTTCCGGGCAAAGCGCGATACCGGCCGAATGCTGCATCCGGTGGCAAGCGCCAGTCTGAGCGCGTACTCGACCATCGTGCGGTTCAGCACTGGCAACGATCCTGGTAGGCCGAGAACGAGTGGGTCGGTAAGGCTGTTCGGGGGGGCGCCGAACGCCACTGCCGACGAAGAGAACGCCTTCGAGTTGGTCCGAAGCTGAACGTGAATCTCGAGACCGATAACTGGTTCCCACTTGCTCGTCATTGGGTGCCTCGAGTCATGGTCATGCGGGGTCATGTGGGTCATGGGCAGCATCGCCGGGTATGCCAATCAGTTGCCTGCTGGTAGGCGCTCCCGATCCGCAAAAGCGAGGATTCGTCGAGTGGGCGTCCGAGGAGCTGAAGGCCGATTGGCAGACCGCCGCTCGTGAAGCCACAGGGAATGCTCATTCCTGGCAAGCCAGCCAGATTGCAGCTGATGGTAAAAATGTCGGCGAGGTACATCTCGAGGGGATCGACGCGCTTTTCGCCGAGGAGAAAGGCGGCAGTCGGAGTGACTGGGGTGGCGATCGCATCCACCTTGGCGAAGGCTCGATCGAAGTCCTGCCTGATCAGAGCGCGAACCTGCTGCGCCTTGCGATAGTAGGCGTCGTAGTAGCCGGCCCGGAGAGCATAGGTGCCGAGCATTATGCGACGCTTGACCTCGCTACCGAATCCGCTCCCCCGAGCACAGCGATACATCTCGACAAGAGACAGTCTGTCGTCGTCGACCCGTTGCCCGTAGCGGATGCCGTCGTAGCGCGCCAGGTTGGAAGAAGCCTCGGCGGTGGCAACGAGGTAGTAGCAGGCAATGGCGTATTCGGTGTGCGGCAAGGAGACCCGTTCGAGGCGTACGCCCAGCGATTCTAGCTCGGCCAGTGCGATTCTCACCGCCGACTCCACCTCCGGGTCTGTACCGGCAACGAAGTACTCATCGGGAATACCGACGACGAGCTCCTTTGCCCCCTTGCCTCCCTCACCTCTCTCTCTTCCCTTTCCTGGCTCTCCTGCGCCGACCGCTTCGACGGTATCCACTGCGCCGACTCCCTGCCTACAGGCATCACGGTAGCACGGCACCTTGGCGTCGATCGAAGTCGCGTCGAGGCGATCGTGACCGGCGATGATCTCGAGCAACAGCGCAGCGTCGGCCACGCACCGGGTGATCGGTCCGAGCTGATCTAGCGACGAGGCGAAGGCGACCAGGCCGTGACGGGAAACCCTGCCGTAGGTTGGCTTGAGCCCAGTGACGCCGCACAGCGCTGCTGGCTGGCGCCTCGAGCCGCCGGTGGCGCTGCCCAGAGTGGCGGCGGCGAGACCGGCGGCGGTGGCAACTGCCGATCCACCCGAGGAGCCTCCGGGAACGCGCTGCGTATCCCAGGGATTGCGGCAAACTCGAAATGCCGAATTCTCGGTGGAGGAGCCCATGGCGAATTCGTCCATGTTGAGCTTGCCAAGCAGCACTGCGCCGGCGCGGCGCAGGCGCGCCACCACGGTGGCGTCGTACGGGGGTATCCATCCCTCGAGCGCTCGCGAGCCGGCAGTGGTTGCCAGCCCGCGGGTGACGATCGCATCCTTGAGCGCGATCGGCACCCCGGCCAGCGGGCCAAGCAACTCGCCGCGAGCGAGTGCCTGGTCGATTGCCGCTGCCTGTGCGAGCGCACCATTCTCGTCGACCAACAGATAGGCACCGAGCCGAACATCGAGAGCACTGATTCGCTCGAGGTACGCTCTCGTCAGCTCCGAGGCAGAGATCTGGCGCGAGGCGACTAGCCCGGCAAGCTCGTGGGCAGGCTTCAGGCAGAGGTCGCTGCTGGTATCGCCGTGCCCAATCATGGCTGCTTCTTGTCGCCGTGAATGTCGATTATCCGCGGCACTGCGAAATAGTCGCCGTGGCGCCGGGGAGCGTTGGCCAGAGCCTCTTCGGCGGCGAGCGACGGTGCAACCGAGTCGCTGCGCAACGGACAGCTCTGCGGGACCGGATGGGTCATGGGCTCCACGCCGGTGGTATCGACCATGCTGAGCTTTTCGACGTACGCGAGAATCGACGCCAGCTCGCGCTGGAGGCGACTGGCCTCATCATCAGCCAAGCCGAGCCTCGCCAGCTTCGCTACGTCGTACACTTCCTTTGACGTGATTGCCCCCATGACAGCCGTTTCTACGCTGCACACTGGCCGATGGCAAGCTCGTAGACCCAGGACACCTGTTTGGTTACGGCTTTACCGGGTTTTGAGGTACGTTTTTCCCTTACGATTCTGGCGTCTTGACAGTTTGTTCCATTTTTTCCGCTCACGATCGGGCGAGCGCAGCTAGAATACCCGAGTCGTGTATCGGCCCTGCTTTCTCACCATCGCCATGATTGCCGCCTGCTCTGGAGGAGAGGGCAATTCCACCCGCCAACCGGACGCGGCGGGCGGAGCTACCGGACGCCTCGTCGTGACCATTACTTCCGGCGAGGATCCCACCATGGAAGTCGAGGCACGGTTTCTCAGCTACCGCGGCTTCGACGAGGTGAGCGCCAACGGCCTGGCCAACGGCCTGGTTGGTGCGCAGTATTTCCCGGCCGGCAGCTTGGTGTCAGGTGGCTGCACCAGGTTGGATTCGGACTACCGGGAGCACCTGGTCGAGGATGCCCTCAGCTCGGCATCGCCCGAAAGCAGCGTGCAATTGCTCGACGCCGGGGAGATCGTCGCCAAGACAGGGAATGAACGCAGCGGTCTCCTGTTGCCGCGCTATCTTCCGGAAATCATGCCTCTGGTCTCGGGAGTGCTCTACGAAACCCAGCGCATTCCGCTGGCTGGAGACGGTTTTCTCCCGTTCGACGACAACGAAGACGGCGCGGTGGTCTTGTCCGGCACCGGCGGAGACGAGGTAGGCCGTTTCGCCGTCACCGCGTCAATACCGCGGCCGCCGCGCATCATCGCGGTTGCCGGCACGAACGCCGGCGAAGCGTTCGTACACGAGCACGAGCACGATCTGGAAGTCGAATGGTCGGCGCCCGCGCCAAGCTCCGAGGAGCAGGTCGTTCTCTCGGTATCGGTGGCGGGAAGCGAGTGGACAGGGGAGCTTCGCTGCCGTTTGGAAGGAGACCCCAGCGCTGACACTCAGCACACGCTGATAGATCGGACGATGCTTCTCGGAATCGCTCCGGGCAGCGTGCTCGGCGTAGCGATCGACCGCCTGGCGCAATCGTCGTTCACTGCCGCCGGGCTCGGGCACGCCGAGCTGGAGATCAGGGTGCGAGACGTCGTCACCGGCACTGCCAGGTAGGTGAGCAGCCCCGCTGGCTCGCGAAACTGATGTGGAAACTGATATGGAGAGAGGCGGACAAGACACCATGGAAGAAAAGAAACTGCCTCCAGGTAGGAAGCCGCGTCGGTTCACGCGCCATCGAGTAACCCTGCCAGTGACCATCGTCGACCAGCGCGGAACCACCACCGGAGAGATCCTGTTCGACACCACCGATCTCTCGATCGGTGGCGCCTTCTTGCGCTCGGCACTCCTCTTCGAGCACGACGAGGTATTGCGGCTCGAGTTCGCCCTCCCAGGAAGCAGCGCGATCCGCGCCCAGGCCAAGATCGTACGCGTCTCCACCGAGGGCACGGGCGGCATGGGAGTCTCGTTCTCCGACCTTTCCGCCAACGACAAGGAAGCCATCCGGAGGTTCCTGGCGAGACAGGACGCCACGAAATAATGGGTGTGTCCCGATCGGTCAACGGGCTAGCCGTTCTCGGTCCCCTGTCCCTTGTTCCTAGTTCCTTGTTCAATTCCGACGACGACGAAGGGAACAAGGAACTAGGGACAAGGAACCAGGAACTGGAACATCCCCCCCGGTA
>JAZDLZ010000491.1:0-4184 GCA_043801535.1 Pseudomonadota bacterium | reverse complement strand
CGTCAGATTGGGATCGGCCACGATAAAGGAAACGTCACCGGTGCCATTGTTCTGGACGCCAACCGGAAGGAAGGCAATGTAGTCGTCTTCCCCTATCGCCGCCGGCACCACAGTCTGGAAATAGCCGTCCTCCCCAGTGTAGGTAGCGTGCAAGAGCTCGTCATTGTGGAAGGTCATCACCAGAAACAGCGGCGGTGACACTTGCCAAGGACCTTCCCAGCCGGTTTTCGCGTCGTTGGGATAGCGGGCCTCGTAGCGAAAGTACCCCTCGAACAATTCGAAGTCGATGTCTGGCATGCAATAACCACCCAGCACGCTGTCCGCACAGAGACTCGGACAAGTCATGGTGTTCCACTCGCCCTCTTTGCAGATCTTCAGCGTCTCGTCGTCGATGCACTCGGACTGGTTTTCCAGGCAGTCACCGCTGGCGACGCACTGGGCAGAACCATCGACGAGCTTGCAGACCGATCCCAGCTCGCATTGGTATTTGACCGGTGTTGGCTCGCCAGCCCCGGTCGGGACGAAGCACACTTCGACGGTCGTCGAGGAGAGGCAGCGCCCTCCCTCGGGGATGCCGAAACACGGGTCGGCAATCTTGCAGAAGCTCGGCGACTCGCTGCAGGTGTAGCCAATCTCGACCGTACACCGCGCGCTGCATCCGTCACCATCGCTCAATCCACCGTCGTCGCAGCCCTCGTTCACGGCGACAACCCCGTCGCCGCACTTGGCGCACGGCCCGCAATCCCTTGGACAAGATGCGCAGGTCTCATCGTCGCTGCACTTGCCATCGCCGCACCCTGGAGGGCACTCGCCGCAGTCGCGCGGACACGAAACGCACGTCTCGCCGCCTTCGCACAGGTTGTTGCCGCAGAACGGAGGGCATGGCCCACAATCCTCGGGGCAGCTCTGGCAGCTCTCGTCGTCCCCGCAGTATCCGTCGCCGCACCCGGCGCACTTGCCGCAGTCCTGCGGACAGCTCTGGCAGCTCTCGTCCTCGGCGCAGAAGCCATCGCCACAGGGCGGGCACCTCCCGCAGTCTGCGGGGCAGCTCTGGCAGCTCTCGCTTTCGCTACAGTACCCATCACCGCACCCCGTGCACTGCCCACAGTCCTGCGGGCAGCTCTGGCAGCTCTCGCCCCCGTCGCACGCGCCGTTTCCGCAATACGGACACTGCCCGCAATCCTCGGGGCAGCTCACGCAATTCTCGTCGCCGCTGCAGTATCCGTCACCGCACCCGGCGCACTTGCCGCAGTCCTGCGGGCAGCTCTGGCAGCTCTCGCCCCCGTCGCACGCGCCATTTCCGCAATACGGACACTGCCCGCAATCCTCGGGACAGCTCTCACAGGTCTCGCCGCCACTACAAGCTCCGTCACCGCACTCGGCGCACTGCCCGCAGTCCTCGGGACAGCTCTCGCACGTCTCATCGCCACTACAAGCTCCGTCACCGCACTCGGCGCACTGCCCGCAGTCCTGCGGACAGCTCTGGCAGTCTTCCTTGCCGTTGCATTCCCCGTCATTGCAGTACGGCAGACACTTGCCGCAGTCGATCGCGCAGCTCTCGCAGGTTTCGCCGTCTTCCTCGCGGCAAACACGATCGCCACAACAATCCCCGCAGTCACCTGGGCAACTGTGGCAGTCCTCGTCTTCGCGGCAGACCTCGTCACCGCAGCGCGGAGCCGCGTCTGGACGGGGTCCATTCCCCTCTTCATCGCTAGGTTTGCAGCCAGAAAACGATCCGGCTGCCAGCATCGACATCACTAGCAGGAACAACGGCGAGCGCATCCGGGACATGACCCGACCTCCTTCGTCATTAAGTGAGCAGTGAGCAACAACCAACCAAGCCCCAGCATTCTACCAGTCATTCACGATCCTGGCACGGGTGGCCAAGGGAGGGCCCGCGCCTGATGGGCAGCCCTCCTTCCCAGACCACTGTGACGTCCCGCCATATTTCTCCAAGAATGTCGCAGTAGTGGTCATAAAACGCTCCCAGGTCCCAGACCAACGACTGACCTGAGCTGCTGGCGGCGAACAAGCTACCCCGTCTGACCAGCAAATGCTCCACTCGTCCGTGCAAACGCCCGGACAAGAGTAGTCGACCGTTCTCGAGACTCCAGAGCCCCACCAAGCCGTTGGCGAAACCAGCTACCAGAATCCCAGGAGGTCCTTCGACGAGCGCAGCCACGCTGCTCGCCGGGGTTCCCTCGAAGGCGAACGCTCTTGCGACCGAACCGGGAGCAAACGGTGCCAATTGGATTTGACCTTCCCGATAGCCGAGGACGAGATACTCTTTGGTGCGTGTCATCGCCGTGATCCCACGATCGGCTCGAACAGCTGCCTTCTCCCGGCCAGAAGAGAGATCGACGACAAGAACTCTGTCGTCGAGGGCAATCAGCGCATTGTCTTCGTCCGGGCCGGCCACTGCCCGGACACTGGCCGACTCGAGCATGGTATGACCGCGCGAGCGATCGACTAGCTGCGCTCGACCAGCAGCCAAGACCAGGCAACCGTTCGGAAACGCCACTACGGCATCGCTATCGTCGATCTTTTTCTCGACGACGAGACGATCGTCGTGCAGATCCCACAGTGCCAGTCTATTGTCGGCCGACACCAGGCAGGCCAGCGCGCCATCGCCGGACTGTCGAGCCAAGATGGCATTGTCCTCTGCCCAGCGCTGCCATCTGCTGTTGGCGCTGGCGCTGGCGCTGCTGGCGCTGGTGCGCATCCCACCGGCGGGTCCGACCGATTCCCATCCTCGATGAGTGAGCAGCAGAACCTCGCCTCTCGACTCCGCCAACGCAATTGTCCTCCAGAAAGGCAGGCCCGATTTCGCCAGCCAAGTGCTAACCGCTCCGTCCAGGCTGCCCACGGCAACGAGGTTGCCATCGGGAGAAATCGAGGCCCCACAGAGCGCGCCCCGGTATCCGCGCAGCCGAGCTTCCTTGCCGCTAGCAGTATCCAGAACGGACGCGCTCCCCTCGTTGCTGCGAACGCCCACCGAACCGTTTGCCGACAGTGCCATCACCCCCATGTCTCTCGGATGGCTCGCAACGACCTTGCGGGCTCCAGAGCGCGGATCGATTTGCTCGACGACGGTACCGTGTGCAGCGAGCAGAATGCCCGCCTGTGAACCGTTGACCAATGACGATTCGCCAGCAGCGATGCCGAGGTGTTTCGCCGCCGCATTGCCGGCCGCGTCGAAGATTTCGATGCTGCCATCGCTCAGCACCGCCAGGCGACTACTGTCGGCCGAAAAGACGAGACGCAGAGGAGTCTGCCGCAATCCCACGGACAGTGATCTGACCTGCCCGCCCGACCCCGTATCCCAGATGCCCAGCAACCCGTCGGTCCCCGCCGACGCCAATAGCCTGCCATTCGGCGAGAACGCCACCGCGAGCACTGGCGCCTTGTGCCCGAGAAGCAGGCGGTGTTCCCGGCCAGCACGGGCATCCCAGATTCTGACAGTGGAATCACTGCTCGCCGTCGCAAGATGGGCTCCGTCGAGGCTCCAGGCGATACCATTGATCACCCCGCTATGACCGGTCATCGATTTCTCTTCGCTTCCAGCCGCGGTGTTCCAGATCCGCAGAGTCTTGTCGGCCCCGGCCGACGCCAGCTTGCTGCCGTCTGGGCTGAAGGCGACCGTGATGCCGCCCTGGTGGCCTGCTCGCTCGGCTTGCGACAAGCCGGTCTTGACGCGCCACAAACGCACGTATTGATCGAGGCCGCCCTCGACGAACAGCTCGGCATCGGGACTGAAGGCGAGCGCGCGTACCTGGTCGCCAGCAGCAGGGTAAACGGCAAGCTCACGCAGCGTTGTCGTATCCCAGAGCCTCACTGTCCTGTCTGCGCTTGCCGAGCCCAGAATCTTTCCGTCGGGGGAAAACGCCAAGCCGTACACCATGTCGAGATGACCGGAGGTAGTGGCTCGATCAGCGCCAGAGATAGCGTCCCACAGCCGGATGTTTCCGCGACCATCGCCACTGGCGAGCAGCCTGCCGTCGGGACTGACGGCGATCCGGACGATTCGGGAGTGTCCCGCATGGTCAACGGCTTCGAGCACGCACGGCCGACGATCCGGCCCGCCAGCTGCGTCGGTGCTGCGCTTCCGGTCCTCACGTACCTGAGTACGCTCCGGTCCGGTTCTCGCACCTCCTTGCTGGCCGCCCGCCCGCTGCGCTTCGCGC
>JAZDLZ010000449.1:0-4640 GCA_043801535.1 Pseudomonadota bacterium | reverse complement strand
CCATGGGCCATTGCCGACAGGATCGCCAACTCGGGCACGGTCCGCGCTCGCTCGGGCTCGGTGATGATAGGCACTGACTCTGGTCCAAGCAAACTCGCCACCAACATCCGTTCGCTGCCGCTGCATCGACTCACAGCCACCGAGCAACTCCGGACTGCCGTCGATCTCGCAGCGGCCCGACGCACCCGCCGGATTCTTCGACACTTCGGCGTCGCATCCGAGGGAGCTAGTCGGCGAGAAACACCATCGCCAACTTGGCCCTCCTGATCGATTCGACTTCTACTGTCCAGGATCTCTATTCGACGCCTGGCTGAGCAGGCCTACCCTCGGTAGCCTCGTCGAGCTCCCGGAACGACCTCTCGGCACGCTGGACTATGGCCGCCCTGATCCGCTCGTCGAGCTGCTTGCTCTCCGCCAGCGCGTTCTTGAAGGTCTCGAAATCGAGCACCATCAGCGCGTACATCGTCCCGCTGTTGGAAATCCACATGTCCTGTAGCCGGGTGCCCGACAGAGTCATGTCGGTGATCTGCTTGGCAGTATCCTCGATGTACTGCTCATTGCTCGCGTTGCCGCCGGCACCTCCCTGCACACCCGCCTGATAGTCTTTCAGCATCGACTTGACACGGACGGCAAGCGATCGCGCAATCTCGGTCCGTCCTCGTCCCTGTGCTGCCGAGCGCGCCAGACCCACGTTGGTCATACCGGAAACGGCGCCGACGCCGCAGATCTTGTCCTTCTTCTCCCCGAAATACGCTGCGCAACCCATGCGGACCCAGTCCGGTGCGCCTGCCAGCTCCGCCTGCAGTGCGTTTGGGGGCTGGGCTGCTGCTTCCGCCGCGGTGGCAGGCGGAGGAACAGGCCCGGCGCCACGACAGGATGCCAGTAGTAGCCCCACCGCAAACGATGATTCCAGAAGATTTCGCTTCATTTTCTTTGCCTCTCCTTTTCGCCCTTTTCGCCCTAGTCGCAGTAGTTGTAGTCACATAGCAGCTTGTCGTCGGCGTCGTCGCCGAGAACGACCGCCAGGAATACGAGCGCTCCTCGGCGCAGCCAGCAACTGGCGCGGTGGAGCGCCTCCTTGCCATCCGTGTCTCTGGTGAATCCGCTCATGCTCTCTTCCTTTTTCCGCTTCGACTACGCGGGGCTATTCGGGGCTCGACGCCGCCGAGCTGCCACCCTGCTCCAGCTCTTCGCGCACCAAGCGAGCGACCTCGGGTGCGATCGTCTTCGCCAGAGCCTTTGCTGCCTGTCCTCGGGCAGTGTTCTCAGAGCCGCCACCGCCCTTCTCCTGCCTGGTCACCGAGCCGACAACAGCCCCGCTCTCGGCTCGAACCACCTCGACCGACGCTCGCAGCCGAACCGCGACCAGGCGACCACTCTGCGACGAGCCCGCATGCTCCACCCGGCCGCGGACCTCCAACACCACGACCTCCTCCGTGCCAGCGGCGCCGGCAGCATCCGTTGCCAAGGGAATCCCGATCCTGGCCAGCTCCCCCTTGATGCTCTCCCTTACCATGCCTTCGGGATCCATGACGACAAGCCTGACCCGAGCACGGACACGCAGCCTCTCGAGCCCAGCCTTCGCCTTGGCGACAGGAGCAAAGGGCGACACCGCCTCCGCGCCTCCCACTGCCAAGAGGACAGCAGTCAGACGTTCCACTTCCTCGGCCGCGGCCAGGGTGCTGCGAGCGTGGGCTATTGCTTCGATCATTCGGCCTTCACCCTCAAAGCGAACGCCCATCTCGGCCTCGCTCGCACCTCGGCTGTTCGCTGCCACGATACTCGCCGTAACCCGCTGAGCTAGCTCGCCGCGATCGACGACGGCCAGCGCGTAGGCAGTCGTGGCTGCCGGGTCGAAACAACGGGCAACGACTCGCGCCCCTTGGAGTACCATGCTGGTATCCACCTGCACCGTCTCGCGTACCTCGGAGCGCGCCTGCCTCTGCCTTCCCCCGAGAGAAGACTCCGACTGGCTGACTTGAAGCTCCGAGGAGACATTGGCGCTTAGCTGGCTAACGATATCGTTCAAGGCCTGCGCTCGCGCCTGTTCTTCTCCTTTTTCCGCGCTCCATACCCCGCTCGCGCTCCCACGGCCGACCAGGAACCGTTCCGGCGGATACTCGCCGGCCGGGCTCGCTCCCTGCGCAAACTGCGGACAGGCAGGAGGCCGCGGCGCAGTGCTTTGCGGTCCGCCACAGCCGCCGAGGGAGACTCCAAGGAGTACGGCAACGACAGCGACGGCGACAACGACAGCGACAACTACAGCGACCCGGGAACAGATCACGCCGCCTCCAAACGTCGCCGCTTTAATACCGGTCGTATGAAACCGCATGAAGGTACCTCCTGCGATTGCGTGGCAGGACTCGGAACCGCGGCGGAAACTGGCGTCGCCGGCCGGCTCGCGCTTTGTCTCGGGTGAGCGGCCGGAAGCGGCCAGAGTCAGAGCCGGAACGCCCGCCGTCCCCCCAGAGCTACTCCTCGTCGGAAGACGCCTCGGCCATCTGCTCGGCGACCTTGTCGGCCTCGGCCTTCCACGTCCTCACTCGTCCCATCATGTTCATCCAGTCGTCGTTGCTTTGCAGGTCGCACGCCTTCTTGAGATTCTCCAGCCCACCGTCGAAATCTCCCTGGAGGGCGAGCACGATTCCCAGCGAATAGTAGGCGCGACCTTTCACCTTTGGCTTCATTTCCGCGTCAGCCTCGGCCTTGGCCACGGCCGCGACAAAACGTTCCTGCGCGCTGGGGAGATCGTTGTGCTTGATGAGCTTGTTGCCAGCCTCCAGCTCCGGCAGATCGCCGTGCTCCTCGAGCGCCACCTCCTCGTAGACCGTGTAGGGAGCCACCCGCCGCAGAAACTGCTGTGCGACGGTCGCGCGACACTTGGCGAGGAGCTGCTCGGTGTCGATCTCTTCAGGATCCTCATCGTATGCCGACGTCTCCACGGCGGCCTCATCCTGGAGAGTCTTGGAATCCATCAGCTTGCGGGTCACGGTGCTGGCGACACTGAGGCGGGCAGAGTATTTGGCCCACCCTCGCCTGATGTTCTTGGTACAAGGATACTTCCTTTCGTGATACTTGCCGTCCGCACCTTTCTCGGACTTCGAGCACGTCTCCCGCTTGCTCTCCACCTTTTGATCGTGCTCCGCCTTGGTGACTGTGCCGGAGACCACCGCTTGGGCAACATTCAGCTTGCCGAGCACCTCACCGCTCTTGTCGTCGACCCGTCCCTCGGCAAGAGCCAGGTTCTGTTCCTCCATGATGCTGCCGAGCACGTCCTCGGCGGCGAGCACCTCGTACCGCTTCGATTCGTTCAGTCCGTCGACGACAAGGCCGTTGAGATTGTCTCCGTCCGGACCTCTGAACGACATCACCGCAATCTTCTGCACCCCGGCCATGTTCACTTCTGCTGGCTTGAGCCGAGTCACCCGCACTGCGCCAGCACCGCAGCCAACCGATCCAGCCAGGCCAACCAGGCCAGCCAGGAGCGGCAGCGCCATCAGCGTGTGTCGACTAAACTGCATGCATCGACTCCGTTCCGAAACCTCGCTCCTTGTCCGCATTGAAACCTCGCTCCTTTCCTTCGTGGTCTCTCACGAGCCTTTCCAGCGCGTCGGGCATCAGTCTCGTTCCGCATTGCCGCGGTCGGTATTTCCTCCGCACGGTCAGCCAATCCAACGCCTGGAGCTCCGATTCGACGGTCGAATGGCCAGCATTCTACCGATCGCGGTTCCCCTTGGTCAACACATATGTAGCGTCATATCAGTTGGCGAGCTATCCCAATCAGAGCCATCGCCCACAGTGCTACAAACCCAGAACCTGAGACCCAAAATTCGCGAGCTGAAGAATTGGGCTTGCTCGTCGAGAAAGGCCACCTCTTCATCTGCAAACCTCGGGTCTCAAGTCCCAAGCCGGCTCGAGGACGTCACGACTATGGAGGACACGTCCTCACTGCCTTGGTCACGGATGGATCGAACAGCAGGGATTCTAGGAATCCCTGGTCCTGTCAGTCAACACATATGTCGCAACACATCAGCCCTGGCCATGCTGGAGGGTTGCCAGGTTAGCTTGTCGACGTGCCTCGTACCGACCACAAGGCGATTGGTTTGCGAGTACGCCGAGCTCGCCAGCGGGCTCGTCTGACCCAGGCCGCGCTCGCCGAAGCTGCCGGTGTCACCGACGAGACGATCGGCAGACTCGAACGAGGAGCGTTCGAGCCGGCGCTCTCCACTGTCGCCGCGGTGGCGGATGCCCTCGGAGTGACGCTCGACGAGCTCGTCCGCCGCGGTCATGCACGCGCGCCGACTGCCGACGCTGCGACGGCTGCCGGCGAACCCAGCCAGGAGGCTCCCTTGCCACCACTCGTTCGCCGCCTGGCAGCCCGAGCGGCAGGGCTCGAGCCAGAAGCGCAACGCGCCCTGCTTCGTCTTGCCGAGCTGCTTCCAGAAAGGACTGCCCTCGGCTGGCCTGGTCGTGGTGGTCAGTAGAAGTTTCCCTATCCCTTCCGGGACTCTCCGTTCACGTTCAATGCCAGCGCCAATTGGTACAGTTGGCGACGCGGCTTTCCAGTAACGACGGCCAGACGGGAAGCGATCTCTTTTGGGCTGGCGCCGCTTGCAAGGAGAGCCGTCACTCTGTTCTCG
>JAZDLZ010000443.1:0-6443 GCA_043801535.1 Pseudomonadota bacterium | reverse complement strand
GCCGGATGGCGCCTTCGAGGTACAGATCCACTCTGCCCGTCTGCAAATTGACTACGAGTGTACCGTGTCGTTGAAACGGGACTGAGCTCTCATAGAGCAACCGCTGGTTGTCAAGCCAGGAGAGAGTCTCCAGGGGGCGGTCATTGGCGGCACGCGACATATCCGGATCCGCCAGCCTGTCCTCGAGCTGGAGTGAGGTCTTGTCCTCAAGGTTGATTATGGCCACGCGCTTTGTATCCCCTGTTCGCCTGAAGTATGCGATTCGTTTGCTGTCTGGGGAAAAGGCCATCTTGTCTGCCGTACAAACCTCACTGGACCCACCCAGAGGATAGTCGAGAGAGTGTCTGCCCGGCAAGTCGTAGACCTTGAGGTACACCTGTTGTTCGATTTTCTCAAGAAAGGCCAGCTTCTCCCCTGAGCTATTCCAGATGATCGGAGAAGAGACCCGCAGGCCAACTCCTACGGCCGCATAGATCGGATTGTGATAGTAGAGAAGGCATATCCCCATCCCCACAACACTCGCCGCCGTGACAGCGGCCAGGAAAAGAAGGACCTTCTTGATAGTCATGCTACGACGCATCCCTGCTGCGTGTCACCTGGCTAGACAAATCGTAGAGACAGTCCTCGCCATCACCCATCACCTGATTTGGTTGCGGCGGAGCTGCGCTGTGGGGAGGCGCCGCTACGGCACGACCACAGTGATTCCCTGGCGGCTTCTTACCCAGATTCGACCATAACTGTCGACGGTGAGATCTGCCACCTCCTCGGCCAAGAGGCCAGCTCGAGGCCGAATCCGTTCGAGCTTGCGGCCATCGTAGAAGGCCAGACCGTGCTCGGTGCCTATCCAAAGGTGTCCATCCGCCCCGACTGCCATTGCTCGTGCTCGCAGCGCCAGCTCGCGCGGGAACTGCCAACTCTCGCCATCGAACATGCCGACGCCTCGGGAAGAGGCAACGAAAACCATCCCTCCAGGCGTGACAACGACGCTATGGAGAATCTCGCTGTTGAGACCCTCGGTCTCACCAAACACGGTGACGCTGCCGCCGAGCACCCGTACTGCTCCGCTGGTGGTCGCGAACCACACTTCGTCGTTGTCGTCCATGAAAGCGACGTCTGTTACCTCGCCGGGAATCGGGAGCACGCCCGGAGACTCCGGGCCGTTTCCTTCGCTTGTGCCAATCTTTGGATGCAGCGACAAGAGCCCCAAACCAGGCTGAAGGGCGGCCACACCCAGCGAACGCATCTCCCCTGGCTCTTCTTCGTCTGGCGCCTGCAATCCTAGCCACAGCGTCCCGTCTCGGGCGAACTTGGCAAAGCTGAACGCCGTCACTGGGACAGGTAGCGCCATCGCCGCGCTTTCTTCGAAAACACCGTCCTCCTCCAGCTTGGCGATGTGCAGATTTTGATCGTCGGCTTTCCTCGACAAGGCCCAGATCGTCCCGTCGGAAGACTTGGCTACAGCGAGAATGAAGGCTTCGTCGCCAGCGCCTCCGGCAGAAGGAGGCAAGGGAACGATCGTGCTACCGTCGTAGCGCAGAGCTCCTGCCGCGCCAGTGGCCAGGTAGCAATCGGCAGGTGCACCGCAGGCAACCGAGAGACTGACTGCCGTACCCACTAACCCCCAGCGTCGCAGCCAGCGCGGTCGCTGCTTGCCCGACGCCGCCGGATCGAGACTGACCGTTCCGACTGCTCTTGTGCCAATCAGTATCTCGCCTCCGCACGCAGTCATCTTGGTGGGGAGAGGAGGGATCTCGAAGTCGACGGCGCGAGCTTCCCAGGGACTGACCCGTAGCCATGTCGACTCTGGGAGAAGCTGCATCGCCTGCCTCCAACCCGGTGCTGTATCCGCGCGAGCCACCGAAAGCATGAAAAGCCGATCAGAGGTAAGGAGCGCGATGCCGTCGAGGACTCTGGCTGCGCCAAGGACAGTGACCGCTGGAGAAGGACGGAAAGTTGCAAACTGGCCGCCAAGCTGGATCGCCAGTCGTGGCTGCCCATCATCGCCGGCGCTTTCGCCAATGAGCACCGGAGTGCCATCCGGTGCCTCGATGATGTGGGCTACGCTCGCCAAGCCAAAGCTATCGCTCCGGGGAATCGGCACAACAGTGCCGTCTCGATGCCGAACCGCGGCGCCCGACGTGCTGCCAATCCAAAGGTCACCGGATGCTCCGGCGAGCAAAGCAGTCACGGGCGCAGCAAAAGCAGTCTTGACCCACTCCCAAGTAGGCTCGACTTTGTATAGTCCGTTTGATCCACCAAGAAAGACCCCGCCGTCTGGACTCGACGCCATCGCCTCGACCCAGGCGAGCGCTTCCGCGTGCTCGGGAGGTGGACCGGGAATCGGCAGGACCGCTCGGGTTTCGGGATCGAGATAGACAACGCCTCGCTCGGTGCCGATCCAGAATCCCCCGGTGCTGACCGCCGGAGCAAGCGCCTTGACGCTCTCTGTTGGCAGTCCCTCGGCAGTGCCAAAGCGCACCGTCGCTCCGCCGCGCTGGTCGATGCAATCCAGTCCTCTCGTGGTTCCGACCAATACGTACGGCGGCGCTGCCGCCAGGGCAGTCACCACCCCCGGTTCGGTGTAGAGCTGCACCGACGGCGGTTCCCGCTTGCGCGGCGACGTCTTGCGCCAGCAGCCGACGCCGGCAAAACCCGCGAGGACAACGAGGCAAGCAAGGCCAGCGAGGTTGATTCTGCCGCAAAGAGTCGCAGGCCGCTTCTGGGGCTGTACCAACTCGCCTGCCGTTGAGATCCCATTGCCTCTCGAACACCTGCTTGGTTCGGGCTTTGCCGGGGTGGGCCCGGCAGTCAACTGGCAGTGTTCGAAGTCTAGGTCGACTACGTGGTGCACGCAATCCCGAGTCCAGAATGACGTTGCCTTCATGAGCCTCGCAGTCGATTAGAACATGCTCCGGCGGTCATTGCCAGGCGAGGCAACTGTCGAACTGTCGGCCGTCACCAGATCCGGAGCGTCTCGTCTGCCTTTGTCCTTGCTGCGAGGACGTTCCAGCCAGCCTCTTCTCCAGAAGAACACTAGCAGCACCAGGGCGGTCATCCCCATCAGCCCCAATGCGTACAGGTAGCCGTATCGCCACCGTAGCTCTGGCATATTCAGCGCCGAGCCAGCAGGGTCGAAGTTCATTCCGTAAACACTGGCAATAAAGCTCAACGGAATGAAGATCGTCGCGATCAGAGTGAGAATCTTCATTATCTCGTTCATTCGATTACTCAGAAACGACACGTGAAGATTCATCAGCCCAGCACCCAGATCGCGACAGGCTTCCACGATGTCGAGGAGCTGCATCGAGTGATCGTAGCAGTCGCGCAGGAACAGCTGGGTCTCGGGCGCAAAATTGACGCTAGGCGCTCGGCCGAGGACTCCAATTGCATCGCGCATTGGCCAGAGGACTCGCCGCAAAGCATGCAAATCGTGAGTAACGGCGTGGGTCTCGTTGGCGGAATCGTTGTCCGCGCCGTTGACGACCTGGCTCTCAACGTCCTCGAGACGATCCCCGTATCGCTCGAGAATGGGGAAGTAGCTGTCGACGATGGCGTCAATAACCGAATAGGCCAGAAAGTCGGCTCCGGCCTGCCTGATCCTCCCTCGGCCAGCCCGAATGCGCTGGCGAACTGGATCCAGGCAATCGCCATCTGGCCGCTCCTGGATGGTGATGACGTATCCCTTGCCAAGAAAGATGCTGATCTGCTCGAATTCGAGGCGATCGTGGTAGGAGGGCATCCTTAGCACGATGAAATCGGTCGTGGGATAGTCCTCTACTTTCGGACGCTGATGCACATTGGTCACATCCTCGAGTGCCAGTGGGTGCAGATCGAAAAGCTCGCCGAGCTTCTGGAAAACCTCGACGTCTCCCAGTCCCTCGATATTGATCCAGCAGACCGGGGCTTGCTGGCGTATCGCCCGCAGCTCGGACACGTCGGCGATCGCCTGCTCTCGAATCGAATCGGGGCCGTAGGCAATGACGTGAATCGCCGGCGGCAATGCACCAGGTCGCGCCACCAATGTTCCTGGCGCCACGCCTGGCGCCTTGTGACGTTTCGCTACGACCGGGAGATGGGCTTGCTTCTTGCGCCGTTTCTTCGCCATTCTCTCTCGCTGACCTGGCCGCCGCCGACCCTGCCGATGATCGTTCGATGGCTAGCCCGACGACTGACTCGGTGCTCTTCCCGATTGCGGGTTTGACTGTTGGTCGAATGGCTGCGGATCTGATTCGGCCGCATGCTCGCGAACCACTCTGCTCGGCCCGCCCAACTTGCGACGGATAGCTTCAGCGAACGTCGTCATCCTCTTTGGCAACCGTTCCACCTCGCCTGTCCCCTGCACCTTGTTTTTCTCTTGCAAGCTGCTTTTCACCGCAACGGCGTCGAGCTCTCCGAGGAGCGTCAGCGGTCCCTGTTCGCTGGAGCCAAGCAGCAGCATCTTGCCTGCTGCCTCGACAACATAGACCGCTCTCTTGGGCTCGAGCGGCAGTCTTGCGACCAATCTCAGAACATCTCGGTTGCCGTCACCGCGGAGTCCGGCAATCCGGCGGATGCCAACACCAATGATCAGCCAGGCAACTGCGCAGACAGCGGCAAGGACCAAGGCCGAGTGGAGCAACAGAGCTCCGTAGCCACCGCTGCTCGGTTGGTCGAAGACTTGGGCGTCCTGGCATAGCCACAGCGACGCCCATGCAATCCTGGCGACGGGAATGGCTACTCCTCGACGATCGCCGCTCGAACGGTCTCGACGCCCAAGACTTCGACGTCGCCCATTCTCACTGCGCCATTCGGCCCAACTACCGATATCCCTCTGGTATCCCTGATCAAGCGCACAGCCCGTCCTCGGATATCGCGATCCACTGCCATCATTCCTTGCGCCATGCCCACCACCGCCATCGCTCCATCGCGACGAGCACGGAGGAAAAGGACTACCTCGGCTCCGGGAAGCAGCGCCGCCGCACCCTCGACGACAAGCCCCTCACCGTCGAGCTCACCGCCCAAGCGACGCACCGTAACCTCCGTTCCGCAGGTCCCCTTCAAGCAGTCCTCGACGGTCACCCGCGAGTCAGTGTAGAGGCGGCCACGAATACGAACCGAGTGATTCTCCAGAACCTTGCCTCGTACTACCACTTGAGCATTGCGAGCCAGGTCGACCACGCTGAGATACCGGACGGTTGTGGCCTGCGCGACCGGTGCAAGCGCGGCCATGGCCAAAACCACTGCGCTGGCGAAAAAAACCGTCCGGCCAAAACGACGGCCCCGGCCTCCCAGAACGACACCCATTGCCGCGAGCATCAGGCAAACGGCGCCGTCCGTACTCCTACTCGGTTGGCCGCTTCTCGTTCGGTGACCGGTCCCGCCAATGGAGCAGCCAAACAGCGATGGGCCTTGCTCGGTCCTTATTGGCCCGAGAGCCTCGTAGAGATAGCGAATACCCGCCACGTCATCCTCATGGAGATCGCGCTTCTTCGTCTCACAAGGCGCCGACGATGGGTACATGGTCGCCTCCCTCTCTGTTTGCTCGTGAGCGAGCCCGAGCAAGTGGCCAACCTCGTGGGTAACCACGTTCTGGAGATCGTTTTCATCTTGACAACTGGCGAGCGCCTCGTCTCCGGCGATCCAATCGTGCTGCTCGGAATTGATCATGATGTCGGCGTCGACAATCTGACCGGTTTCCGAGTTGTAGGTAGTGAGTGTCATCGCCAGAGTGTTCGGCTCGTAGTCGTCGTCCCAGCCCGAAACAACCCAGAGCACGGCGTTCCGTTGGTCATAGGCGTCAGGCTCAGCAGGAGTATGAACCGGTGACGCCTCAATATCAACTGGCATGGAGGCCGGCAGAATGGCCGACCAGACTGCGAAGGAGCTCTTCACCGCCTCGACGCCAGCAACCCCCTCGATCGATTCGGGCGCTCCGTCCATCGAAACATCGATGCTGAGTGTCTGTTCTCCCCAGCGCAAGGGCAACCCACCCGCCGTCGTCTTCACGTCGTACCCGCGCGCATGACCGGCGCCGAGGAATACGACCACACCACAAGCCAAGCCAACCACGCCAGCAGCAGTCCTAGCCCGGGATCGCGATCCTACGGCAGGAATCGAATCGACAGCAACCCCAGAGACCAACAACGTATCGCGCATTCGCACTCTCGAAGCCTCTAACTAAGAGCTTGAGCTGTCGCTCATCCACAATCAAGCCTTGATTCCGCTTCGCCCTACTGCGACACTTGCGGCCTTACGACGCTGGTGGCACGAGCAACGTGGCCTGACGTTCGTCGGGGTAGAAATGCAGGAAGAGTTTTCGCGAATATACCGCGCGCGGACGAAGACTGCGGATCTGAAAGAGCATTCATGGTACTCAGCGGCTGGACGGTCACGGTCACGGTCACGGACCACGGTTCACGCCACACGGAATACGATCAGGGGAGGCACTACGATCAGCCAAGCTC
>JAZDLZ010000422.1:0-2025 GCA_043801535.1 Pseudomonadota bacterium | reverse complement strand
ACCGGCGGCCACATTGACCACACGTAGCGAGACCCTGGAGCAGTGCGGCACCTTCTCTCACAGCACCTCCTGTCTGGTGTGGGCCCGGCCTGGTGTTCTTTGCAAGCCGCTCCTGGATTTCCTCGTAGGTCGCCCAGTCGATGAAGCCCTCATGATGCCCGGTGAGCAGAACGCCCCACTCGGCTCGAAGGAGATGGTGCATGCGTTTTCGGATGTTTCCCGACTCGTCGACATAGCGCTCCGTGCGCGTCTTACCATAGACATACGCGCTCGCATACACGGGGTTGGTCAAGATGTTATGGGTCTGCGTGTAGGTCGGCGTGCCCCAACGGATAGGTGCACGCATGTTGGCGCGAGTGGGCAATAGCAAGCCTTCGGATCGAAGCCAGAGCCAGACTTGGCGCGCCGAGCCCATTTCGGCGAAGCGTTGGAACACAGTGTGGATAGCGTTGGTGACGGCCTCATCCGGATCGAAGCAGACGTCGCCATCGGCCTCGCCCCAAACAAATCCGACAGGCAGCGAACGGCGTAGCTCGCCCCGTGCTGCTTTGTTGCGAATGCCACCATTGAGGCGTTCGCGCAGGATGTGGAGCTCTGCCTCGGACATCGTACCCTTGAGGCCGAGCACGAGCCGGTCATTGAAGTGGTTCGGGTGGTAGAGCCCATCGTTGTCGCCGATGAGCGTGTCGGTGATGCCACAGAGGTCGAGCAAGCGATACCAATCGGCATTGTTACGAGCGAGCCGCGACACCTCGAGTGCCAAAACGATCCCCACTCGGCCGAGCCCGACCTCGGCCGCCATGCGGTCAAAACCGCAGCGCTCGACAACGCCGGACCCCGTCAGGCCGAGGTCGTCATCGAGCATGACGATCCGCTCACGCGGCCAGCCGAGCTCGATGGCTCGGCCAAGTAACCCGTACTGGCGATCAGTGGATTCAGGATTGCGTTTGATCTGCATCACCGTCGACTGGCGCACGTAGACATAGGCTGTCCGGCGCAGGTGCGTAGTCGTGATCTTTGTCGTATCAGTCATCGTCGCTCTCCTTGTTGACGTCGACCGCCTCGCTGGGTTCGCTTGCGAGCGACGCGCTCGCGATCAGTCGCGACAACTTGTTGATCACGTCGCGTCGCTCTTTTTCGTCGAGGCTTGCCCACAGCTGCGGGCTCGGTCCAGGGATCTCCAGGAAGCTCAGGTTCAATTGCACGACCGCCTTCCTCCTTTGCCGCCGGCTGTTCCTCGCATCCTGAGGAATCTTCTCGGCGAAGGAGAGCGTCGACGATCGTCCGGGCGCGCAACAAGTCAGAAGGTGATCCGATCGTTTCGGGTGGGGACGGGACGCGTCCGTGAGTGGCCTGATTGCCAGTTTGCACCGCCAGGTCCGTCCAGTCGGCGGGCAGCATCGACCTCGTGCCATCGGGCCGCACCAGGATAAGCTGCAGGCACCCCTGGCGATGCGTATGGCTGAAGATTTCGAGTGTTTTCCCCCCGAGGGGATGATGGTGTCGCGTCACGGTCGCGTGCGACGGAAAGTCCTGGATGTGGGTAGTGTGTCGTAGAGTTCTTCGACGCACTGTCGCACTCTGCTCTGCGAAGCATCCTCGACAAACGGATACGCGATGGCGTGCTGCGGCGCGCGATAGGCAAGTGGCTGAAGGCAGGCGTGTTCGAGGACCAGCAGGTCCATCGTACAGAGCAGGGGAGCCCGCAGGGTGGGGTGATCTCACCGCTGCTGGCGAACGTGTATCTGCACGAAGTGCTGGACCTGTGGTTCGAGCGAGAGGTGAAACCGCGCATGCGTGGCAAGTGCTTCATGGTGCGCTTTGCTGATGATGCCGTGCTCGTGTTCAAACACGAAGACGACGCGCGGCGTGTCCTGGACGTGCTGCCGAAAAGGTTTGCACGTTTCGGGTTGCAGCTTCACCCAGAGAAGACCCGGTTGGTGCCGTTCTGCAGTCCTTGTCGGCCGTTCAGTGGCCGCGGGGCGGCAGCCGAACCTCCCGGGAGCTTCGACTTCCTCGGGTTCA
>JAZDLZ010000388.1:0-7275 GCA_043801535.1 Pseudomonadota bacterium | reverse complement strand
TGGCATTCGCCGTCACGGTCGCGCTGGGACTCCGCTATCTCGGCGTGTTGCTCATGGGATCGCTGGTCATAATCCCGGCGGCGACCGCCAAACGGCTCGCCGGCAACCTGCACACCATGCTCATCGTGGCGATACTGGTTGCAGTAGTGTCGACCCTGGCTGGGACTTGGATCGGAATGGCAATCGACCGCGAAACTGGTCCGCCAATCGTCATGGTCGCCGCCACCTTCTTCCTGCTCAGCCTTCTCGCGGCAAGACCGACTGCCAAGTAGCAGACTGAGTCGCCGTCGCAAAATAACTTGAACAGTCTCGCCGCCGATCCATCCCGGCTGGCTGCGTCGCTCGTCGGTTTCATACCGAGAGTATGCGCCCTCCTCGCTCCTTGCCATCCGGGCGCCTCATCGCCGATACTTTGTTCAAGTTATTCTGCGACGGCTCCTAAAGTGACTGTAGCAGCGTGTTCGCAACGGGCCGCAACGCGCCGACCGCTCTGGTTGTTCCGGCAGTAGGCACGGGGCTGGCATGTTGTCCGCGATAACCGCTGCTGCTACCATTAACGCTGCCATGAGGTTCACTGTCGAGCTCGACCGCGAAGTCGATGACAGGTGGATTGCGGAGATTCCCGCACTGCCTGGTGTTGTTGCATATGGAGAAACCGAGGCTCAGGCGCTGGCGACGGTCAAAGCGCTCGCTCTCCGAGTCATCGCTGATCGCCTTGAGCACGGAGAGGCCCCAGCCGACCTGCAAGACGTGTCGTTCAACGCCGCGGCGTAGACTTGGAGGGTAGTCTTGGCAGAGTGGCCATCGACGCGCGCTGGCAGTTCCCAACCGAAAAGCGGTGCTGCAAGTAGCGGGAATCAGACGGAGATTGCAGGCGGCTAAGTGGCCGAACATTCTGCGCCAAACAATCCGAGAAGATCCACTTTTCGTGGCCGACTCCCTGGTCCAGCGGAGGCTGACCAAGCCAGCACTCCACAGCATGGGTCACGATGATCGCGACATTTTTGGGCCAGCACGCCGCAATTTGTCACCCAACGGTTGCAGCCTCCGGGAATATTTCACCGATAGCTGATAGACCGACTCGCGGCCGAGAGCTCACAGAGTTGCCGTACACCGGAACCTGGCGTCGCGACAACGGATCGGCGCGCTCGTTCCTGAATGAGCAGTGACTGACGGCCAGTGGCACCGTGCTTGCATGGGACCTGGCCGTTCGCACTGTGGAGACCACACTCGGAGTCGGCGGCGAGGGAGAGGCGTTGGATGGGATACCGCAGCTTCGATAGGTAGGCATCCGACTCGGTCTCCGCGCACCAGAAACCAACAATCAACGGAGGCGTCATGCGAGCCTGCACTGTCATTGTTGTTGGCATTGCATTGGGCTGCCAACCACCGGAAGTCGAAAAGCCCGATCTCCCGGCGATCGCCAGCGATGCGCCATCTCGAGCGGACACCGGAACCGGCGCTGGCACTGATGCCGACGCCGACGTCAGAGCTGACGCCGGCACGGTGGTCGACGCCAGCTCCGCGGCCGATACTGGCACCGTGGTCGACGCCAGCACGATTGCCGATTCCGTCGCCATGGCTGACACACGCAGCGACGTTGGCAGCGACGCTCTCGTCGAGACTCACGTCGATGCTCCGACCCACGTTGGCTACGATGCGCTCGTCGATGCCCAGCCTTTCGACGCCCAGCCTTTCGACGCCGTGCCTTTCGACGCCGTGCCTTCGCCCGACGCTTCGTCTCGACTACCGGACAGCCAGCAGTACATTCGCCGGTGCGGCGACGGAGTCGTCGACGACGGAGAGGAATGCGACGACGGAGATCCTGGCGCAGGCCCCTGCCTCGATACGTGCCTCTGCGCGCCCGGCTTTGCCTCGGACGGAACCGTCTGCGCCGATATCGACGAGTGCGCCACCGACAACGGCGGCTGCGGTCACCCGGTGCTCTTCGCCTGCTCGAACAACCTGGGTGCTCCGCCCACGTGTACCGAGGACGACGCTCCGGTGCTCGACAGCAACGTGGTCACCGGCTCGGTCTCTGGTCTGGCGTCCGGACGTCGAGCGACCGTTATCCTAGGCAACGACTCGTTCCTGGAATCCCAAACGGTCGAGGCAGACGAGCCTTTTGCCTTCGAAAACCTTCCCAACGATACCTACTTCTTGAGCATCGACGCGCCCGGATACTCCACGCCGCGGGCCAAAAGGATAACCATCGCGGTGGCACCGCCAGACTCGTCGGACGGAATCGAGCCGGTGCCCGACGACGCAGTGCTCCCGGTACCCGACGAAATCGTCCCGGTCGACGTCGCCGTGGCAGAGCTGCCGGCGGACGAGTTCAGCTTCCACTGGGAGGAGGACGCGAGCCGGGCCGGCCACTACGAGACCGCCTACGTGAACAATCCGCCGGTCGTCGAATTCCTCGACGAGCCGGTCGACACTCCCGACCTCGCCTCCGCCGAGACGCTGCTGCACGACTACAACATCATTCTCAGCGACGAAGACGTCCCCTGGAATCAAGAGACGGCGTACCGGCTGCTCGACACGATGAGAAGCATTCCCCAGACCACTCGCAGCTCCTACGGTGCGCAGACGCTTCCACCCTCGAAATGGATTCTCACCGACGTATCACTGCAGTCGGACATCGCGGCTGTCTACGGCGACACCGGCAACACGGTGACTCTGTCTCTCGAGGCGTTCGTGTACGCGACCCCGAAAATGGTTCTGCTCGACGGAGTGAAAGGAAAATTCTTCTCCAAACGTCTGCACCACGCCCTGGTCCACTACGTCACCCGCGCCGGCGAAGACACCTCCGCCGTCGAGCGCATTCTCGACCAGCGCTACGGCTGTACCACGACGATTCCGGACTACTCCGCTCTCACCGCGCCCACCACCGGCGAAGACAGCGGCAGGTTCCAGCAATTCCATCCTCTCGAGCTCGTCGAGATCATCAACATGTTCGAGGAAATGCCGCAGGGCTACCACGTCGTCCCGGGATTGCGATTCCTGGTCCGGCGCAAAGACGGCATGCGGCACCCGATCTATCCCGAAGCCCCGGCGGTTGCATGGGCTTGGCCGTCCTACTTCCCCAATGGCAGCTACATCGAATTCATGGACTCTACTTTCACCGCCGACCCAGACCACATGCACCGCCTCATCATCCACGAGAAGGCTCACTTCTTGTGGGCCTATCTATTCTCCGACGAGCTCCGCGAGGAATGGACGGAGCTCGGCGGCTGGTACGAGAATCCCGACGATCCGGATGGCTGGTCGACCACCAAGACGACCGAATTCGTCACCGCCTACGCCCATGCCAAGAATCCCAACGAGGACATGGCCGAGTCGCTCTCCTATTTCGTCCTGAATCCCGATGGTCTCAGGTCGCGTTCGCTGCCCAAATTCGAGCTCATTCGCGACCGGGTCATGCACGGCAACCGCTACATCGCTCGCATTCGCGAGGACCTCACCTTCCAGGTGCTCAATCTCTACCCCGACTACGCGTATCCAGGGAAGATTCGCCGGGTCGACATTCGCGCCGCTGGCGCCCCAACCAACGACAAGACCGTCATCATCGAAATCGAGCTCCACACCAGCGAAGGCGTCTTCGACGGAGCGTCGCTGGCCTACCTGCGCCTTCACAGTCCGATCGGAACGTTCCTCGATGTCTACCTTGCCCCTGTCGACTCACACGGAACGATACTCCGAGGCGAGGTTCAGATAAGCCGGTTCGCCAAAAGCGGCTATTGGACGACCGACCAGATCGTGATCACCGATCTCGTCGGCAACCAGCGATTCGAAGGTGTCGACGACTACGGATGGAAGCTCCACGTCGACAACCCGCTGGAAGACACCGTGCCGCCGAGGTACGTCCCGGGCTCGTTGACCCTGAATCGATACGACGAAACCATCGTCGAGAGAGGCGTCGAGCACTCGGTTCAGCTTGTCCAGGCAAGCTGGCTGGTCGACGAGAACCAGGGTATGCCACCGGGCTACTCGGTATACGCCGCGCTCTCCAATCCTTCGGTGATCGGCATGTACGCGCTCGAATCCTGGGGATTCGTCGACAGCTCTTCGTCCCGAGCACTGGTCAGCTTCTACCTCACCGACTATCGCCCTGGCGGCGTCTACGGAGTGCCGTACATAATGATGGTCGACACGGCAGGAAACCGCACCGGGCAGAACTTCTCCGAGTCGCCCGCCGACGAACCGCTCGTCTCGATTCCCATCACCACCACGGACGCCGACACCATCGCGCCCGAGGTGTCGCTCAACGACGACACCGATCTCGGTCTGCACCGGATCCTCGTTCACGCCGAGCCCACCAATCCCGAAGCTCCCGACGGCGAAACACTGGTGAACATCCAATACCAGGCTCGCGACGACAAATCGGGAGTCGGGGTGGTGTGGTACCGCCTGCTGGATCCGCAGGGCATTTCCCATCACCAGTACCACTACCACGACAACTTCTACACCATGTTCTTCGACGGCGACCCGACCTCCTGGGCGGAGTACGAAATAAACGTCGTCCTGCCGGTTGGCTCTCCCCCAGGAACATGGGGGTTGCAGGAGCTGGTGCTAACGGACAAGGCCGGCAACCGGCAGGCCTACAACTTCGTCGAGATAGTCCATTTCGTGGTCGAGTAGTAGCGCGACCCCGTCAGAGACTCATCCACGGCGAGCCGACCACCGGGTTGCGACAGCAGAGATAGCCATCTTCCATCGGGCACTCTTGGTTGTCGCGGCACTCGTTCGGGCACGACGTCTGGCAGATGCCGTCGCAGCAGATCTCCCCGCGCTGGGTATCGCACTCGATTGATTCCTTGCACACCGTCGGACACGACTCCTTGGCGTAGGAAGGGAGACAGATGCCTTCGACTCGGTACAGCTTCCTTTCGCGATCAAGCGTCAGGCAGCAAATCTCGCCCTTGTCGGTCGCACACTCGGTGCTGGCCTTGCACGGACGAGGGCACTCCTCCGGCTCGGCGCAGACTGCGTCGAGGAACGTCTCGCAGCAGACTTGATTGCCGTTGCACTGATCCTCGGTCGAGCAGAGAGGAAGGCAGTGCTCGGGCTCGGTGCACATCTTCTCGGCGTAGCCTTGGAGCACTTGGCAGCAAACATCGCGCTCGCCGACGCACTCCTCGTCCTTCTGGCAGAAACGGGGACACTCGGCTGCCGGAAGGCACGACTTTCCCGCTGCCCCGAAATCGCAGCACATCTGTCCTGCGGCTGTGTTGCAGTCCTTGTCGGCCGAGCAGGTTCGCGGACAAGACCTGGTACAAATGCCAGTCGAGGTCTGGCCATCACCATTGCCATTCCCGTTGGAGCAGGCCGCGACAGCGGCAACAGCGACGGCTGCCGCCACGAACGCCAGAGCACCGAACGGGTGCTCTAGGCAACGGATGCTAGCTGTCATAGGAAAACACGCTCACTAGTGCTGGGGCGCAGACTGAGCTGCCGCCGGCTCGCCGCCTTCGCCACCCATCGGTTTCAACGGTGCCCAGAATCCCAGCACGATTGCGAGGGTTACGACGAGCAAACCGAGCGAAACTCCCCCGCCGACCAGGTTTGCTTTCTTGGTCGCCTCGACCATGCGCTGCTCGAAGACCACGAATGTTTTTTCCTCGCCTTCGGGCCAAGAAGAGAATCCCTCATAGTCCATGGAAGCCTCCGGTCACTTCGGTCAAGTAAACATAGCTTCCCCTCGTCGTCGAATCAAGGACTGGTTTTCTGTGTCTCTGAGAGAGCAACGCTTGAACGCTGCGACCTTCGGGGCTACGATGCCACAGTTTCCCGGAGAGGAAATGCCAATCATCACGGTATCAAGGGGGACGTTCAGCGGAGGACGGGAGCTCGCCGAGACTCTTGCCCGCAAACTGGGCGTCGAGTGTATCGAATCCGAGGTGCTCCAAGACGCCGCCCGGGAGTTCGGCGTGCCGGTCGCGCGTTTGCAGGCGGCGATGCTGAAACCGCCGGCGATTGCCAAACGAATGGGGCACGAACGCGACATGTACCTTTCGTGCATCACTGCCGCGCTCTGCGAACGAGCGCGCGGCGGCGATCTCGTCTATCACGGTCATGCTGGACATTTGCTGCTACGAGGAGTGTCACACGTCATGCGGGTCCGGGTGGTTGCCGACCCCGAATTCCGCATCAAGGCAGCGATGGCCCGGATGAACCTGGACCGCGGCCAGGCTCGCAAGTATATCAAGGCGGTCGACGAAGACCGGTGTCGTTGGACACAGTTTCTCTACGCTGTCGACTGGACCGATCCTTTGCTCTACGACTTCTTCGTCAACCTCGAGCATGTTGGCGTGGCCAATGCCGCAACTGCTCTGTGCGCGATGGCAGAGCTGCCGGACTTCAAGCCCACACCGGCATCCATCCTCGAGCTCGAGGATCTTTTGCTCGCCAGTCGGGCACGGATCTGCCTCTGGAGCGACGAGCGCACTGAACGCGCCGAGGTCTCGGTTCACGCCCACCGCGGCGTCGTTACCGTTCGCTACATGCCGCAGCAAGCCGAGCTGGTTCCGTGCATCCCGGCAGTGCTCGAGCGGCTCGAAGGACTGAAGGAAGTCCACTGCACGATTGCGAGCACTAGTTTGCTCTGGATCCAGGACAAGTTCTCGCCCTCCTCTGACGCCTTCGGCCATGTGGTCGACCTCGCCCAGCGATGGGATTCTTCCGTCGAGCTGTTGCAGCTAGTCCCCGCAGGAAGCGAGGATATCGCCCCGAGTGTCCTGCCGGCAGCGTCGTCCCTACGACACAGCAACAACGACGGCAACGACGGCGACGGCGGCGTCATCTTGGATACGCCGGGAGAAAAGAGCGACGACGAAGCGCCAAAGGACTCCGAGACAGCCGAGACTCGCGAGGAGCTACGCAGGCTCGGTCGTTGCGGTGGCATGCAGGCGTTGCCCACCGCTTCGATTCCCGGCGCAGTCAACCCGAGCTCCAAGTACAGCTTGGTCGTTGTGGGCGAGGCATACGGCGACCGGCCGCATGCAGTTCGGTCGCGCCTGAAACGAGAGCTGAGGCTTGCCCTTGCCGATCACCTCAACGTGCCGGTGGTGGGAGTAGAGGAGTTGCGGCGCCGCCTCCAGTTTGGTCCTCGCCAAGTAGCTCAATTGGTTGCTTCCTTGGCGACAGTCGTAGCGACCTATCTGCTCGTCTTTTCCAACGAAGCGGCAATCATGACCTTCATTCGCGATCAATCGACGCTGGCGAGACATGTTTTTGGTGTTGGTGCGCTGATGCTGGCGGTACCGGTCTTCGCCT
>JAZDLZ010000380.1:0-5818 GCA_043801535.1 Pseudomonadota bacterium | reverse complement strand
GAGCTTTTTCTCTCGACTTTTCAATCGCAGGCAGGGATAGGACATGCGTCTTTCTCAACGACTTGGTACCTCGAGAGCACAACCGGAAACACGACAGACCGTCCAGGGCGTTGCTGCGCCGGCGGCTTCGCCCGCGCCTGCGCCCCCCGCGTCCTCGTCGGACGATCTCGTATCCATCATCGCCCGCCTGCACCCCAAGATCCTCGATCGCCTCGATCTGGCGGCGGTATCGCAGCTCTCGCCCGAAGAGCTCAGACCGCGTCTCCGCTCCATCGTCGAGCAGGTCGTCAACGCCGAGCGGGTGGCGGTCAGCGAGAACGAGCGTGACCAGGTCGTGGACAGTATCCTCGACGAGCTCATCGGGCTCGGTCCTCTCGAAACACTCCTGAAGGATCCATCGGTATCCGATATCCTCGTCAATGGCTCCAGCCGTGTCTACGTCGAGAGAGGCGGCAAGCTCCAGCTCTCCGACATTCGCTTTCGCGACGACAAGCACCTGTTCCACACGATTCAACGGATGGTCGCCAAGGTCGGCCGCCGGATCGACGAATCGTCTCCCATGGTCGATGCCCGCCTTCCCGACGGCTCGCGCGTCAACGCGGTAGTGCCTCCGCTCGCGATCGACGGTCCCTCGCTCTCGATTCGACGTTTCGGCAGCCGTCCCTTGTCGGGGACTGATCTCGTCGAGCACGGCGCCCTCTCGCGGGAGATGCTCAAGTACCTCCAGATTGCCGTCCAGGCGAAGTGTACGATCCTCATCGCTGGCGGTACTGGCGCCGGCAAGACGACGATGCTGAACGCCCTCTCCTCCTTCATTCCGTTGGGGGAACGCATCATCACTGTCGAGGATGCGGCCGAGCTGCAGCTCGCCCAACCACATGTCGTGCGTCTGGAGTCCCGCCCACCCCAACTCGAAGGCAAGGGCGAGGTCTCCATCCGCGACTTGGTGAAGAACGCGCTGCGCATGAGGCCGGACCGCATTGTCGTCGGCGAGGTGCGCGGAGCAGAGGTGCTCGACATGCTCCAGGCCATGAACACCGGCCACGACGGCTCGCTGGCGACCATTCACGCCAATAGCGCCGAGGATGCGGTGAGCCGGCTCATGACCATGCTCGGCATGTCGGGGACCAAGTTTTCCGAGGAGACCATGGCCACTCTCATCGGTCGCGCCATCCACATTATCCTGCACGTGTCGCGAATGCAGGATGGTAAGCGCAAAGTCACCGCCATTGCCGAGATCGCCGGCCTGTCTGGCAAGGAGATCACGTTGAGCCCGCTGTATGTCTACGAACGCGCTGGAATGACTTCCGACGGAACAGTCATTGGACGTCACGTGCTCAAGGGAAGGACGGCGCTTGGCAGCAAGTTCAAGGCCATAGGTATTCAAGGCGGCACTGTCGCCGGGGAGATTGCCTGATGGTCGAGATGGTCACTCTTCTCGTTGGGATAGCCGTCTTCGCGATTCTGGTATCCGGCTACCTCCTCCGCATGGCGACTCGCCAGAAAGCCCAGGCAGCGCTCCGGCGGCGACTGGTGTCGGTCGAAGAAGGCGGGGGCGACGCGTCACTGCTGCTTGCCGAACAGCGGGCCGGACTGAACAAGCTTCTCGTCGAGAGCGGCCTTGGTTGGAGCATGCAGGCATTCGCCGTGCGCGCGGGAGGGTTCGGCTTGGCAGGACTCATCGCCGGGACGGCATTTGGCGGCTCGGCTCTTGGATTCGTCGCTGCCGCTCTGGGGGCTGCGACGCCGTACATGCTAGCCAAGCGCGCGCGGGCAAAACGCCTCGCCCTGTGCAACCAACAGATGATTCAGGTGCTCGAAGTGATGTCGCTCGCCTTGCGCGCCGGTCACCCTCTTCCCAACGCATTGGCCGTCGCTGCTACGGAAGCCCCTCATCCGATCTGCGAAGAGCTGCGCCGCGCCATCGACGAGCACGAGCTCGGACGTTCGATCGGTGACGTGCTCGTTGCCCTGGGCGAGCGCCTCGAGGGTTGCGAGGCGGTTCGCACCCTGATCGTTGCGGTCCTGGTCCTCCAGGAGACTGGCGGCAACTTGATCGACGTGATCCAGCGCATTATCGACAACGCCCGATCCCGGACCCAGTATTTCGCCAAGCTCAAGGCGTTGACGGCCGAAGGGCGGGGAAGCGCCTGGGTCGTCGGGTGTCTTCCCTTGGTATTCTTGTTGATCATCATGTTCTTCAACCCGGCCTATGCCAAGATCATCGTCGCCGAGCCCGCTGGGCGGGCCTATGTCTTGATCCCCGCGATAGTCCTCTGGCTTCTCGGGATCGTGTGGATCCGTCGACTCATGAAGACGGAGGCATAGCCATGGATCCGCGAATCGTACAAATAGCTGGGCTGGTGGCTGCGGTGGCCGGGATACTGGTGGCTCTCGTGGGCTGGCGTCGCGGTCGTTCGCGATCGGCAGTCGGCGAAGCTCCGAGTGAGCCGGTGGTCATTTCCGGCGATGCAGCCTCGCGTCCGGCAGCGTGGCGAGCGCTGCTCGCTCCGATTGCCAATGCGTTCAGGCCAACGAATCAGGCAGACTTCGCGGTCCTTGCCGGAAGGCTCCAGCAGGCTGGCCGGCGCGGTCGTGACGAAATAGATCGTTTTCTCGAAGAAAAGGCCCTGCTGCTGTTGGTCGGGCTGGCGATCGGTCTCGCTCTTACGACGATGCTGGACGGAACGACTGGGCTGCTCGCGCTAGTAGCGTGTCTTGCCGGCGGTGTCATGGGAGCCGATATTCAGATCAATTCCAAGATCGCCCAGCGCAAGCTCGCCCTGGCTCGTGGGCTCCCCAGCGCCATCGATCTCTTGGTCACGTGTCTGGACGCGGGACTCCCTCTTGACGACGCCATCACCAGGGTTGGCAAGGAGCTCGTGTTGTCCTATCCGGCAATGTCCGAGGAGCTCTGCACCACTGCCAGCGAAGCGGACGCCGGTGTCCCGCTTGCCGACGCCCTGCGCCGTCTTGCCCAGCGCGCCGGGCTCGACGATCTGTCGGCGCTGTGTGCCGTGATCGCTCAAGGCTATGCCTTGGGAGCTCCAATTGCGCAAACCCTCCGCGAGTACGCCGTGTCTTCTCGCGCGCAGCGGCTCGCGGCGCTCGAGGAGCGTGCTGGCAAGACCGCCACCAAGATGATGCTGCCGGTCGCCCTGTGCCTGCTGCCGGCAGCGTTGCTGCTGGTGCTGGGACCCGCATTCATTCAAATAGGAAAGGCTTTCCACTAGCCATGCGCCGACTGCTCGTCTCTAACCCGAAACAAACCCGTGAGCGGGGGTGTTTCTTCGCTGCACGATTCGACGCAGTCGGCGACGCCGCTGCTGTGGCGGGAATTGTGCTCGCTCTTGTTGCATCCGGGTGTGGGATGCGGGCTGCCGACGTAAGAAAGGCAGACGAGGAAGGTCGCGCCTTGCGCCTGGAATTGGCGGCGCTGCTGGTGAAGAAGGGCAGCCACGATGCTGCCGTGCCGTTGCTGCGTCGCGTGGTTGCCGATGAGCCGAGAAACCCGGTCGCCCACTATCTGTACGGCACCGTTCTACGCGAACGAGGACTCTATCCCCAGGCCGAACGCGAGCTCTTCGAGACCATCCGTCTCGACGAAAACTACGCCCCGGCCCATGCTGCTCTCGGGATTCTCTACGACATTCAACGCCGCAGCGAGGACGCTGAACGGGAGCACCGTCGAGCGATCGAGCTGGCGCCCCGCTACGCGGACTATTGGAACAACCTTGGTTTTTCGTACTACGTGGCTGGGCGCACCGACGAGGCGATCACCGCTCTCGAGACGGCGCTCGGGATCGATCCATCGCTGGCAATCGCCCACAACAACCTGGGATTTGCCTACGGTCGGCAAAACGAATACGACAAAGCGGCTCGCTGCTTTCGCAACGCCGGTGGTGAGCTCATGGCCTATCTAAACCTGGCGCTCGTCTACGAACAGAATGGGGATCCCGAAATGGCCGCCAAGCTACGTACCGAGGCCCGTGTCCTCGATCCCAATCTCCCGGAGGTGAATCAATGACCGGTCGTCGTTTGTTTGCCCAAGCTGTCCTCGGAGTCGGACTGGTCATCGCTGCTGGAAGCGGCTGCAGCATGCCGCACCTCTCTGGCGACTATGGGCTAGCATCGAAAACCGCGTTCCAAGCTCAAGCCAAGTCCGTGCCTGATGGTCAGGCCGGATCCAGCGTTCATGTGGCCGAACGTCTGGACTCTCGCGAAGCGGAAGCGGTGCTAGTGCAGAGACGAACAGTCAAGAAAGCCACTACCACTAAACCAGGCACACTGGAGTCGAGCAATGCGTCTCAGGTGTTCGATGCCAAGTAGTCGGAATAGCCGAGATCAACGTAGCCGAGATCAACGTTGCCGGGACCGACGTCTCCGGGACCGACAACGCATGCGGGATCGACGCAGGCGGGACGGCGAGCGCGGCGCAACAACGGTGCTTGGCGTGGCGATCATCTTGGTTGTGGCGATCACCGCGGCGGGGAGCGCAACAGTTGGAATGGTTGCCTCCAAGCGCGCGGACGTGCAGCGGGCAGCCGATTCGGCGGCGATGCTGGCAGTGTCGATTTTCAAGGAGATGGGTCTTCCGGATGGTGCCGCGAAAAAGGCTGCGGCCGCCGCCGCCGCCGGGGCGAACAGCTCCACGCCGGTCGTAGTGAACTGTCAGTGGAGGGACAACGACGCTGCCTTGACTTTCGAAGTGCAGTGCACGGCGCAGAGCTCGGTTGCTTCCTTTTTCGACGGTGACAGCTACGCGGTGCAAGCAGTGAGCACGGCCGCGGTACAGCAGCGGAAGTACGTGGCCAATCTGCCACCGCCCCAAGGACTTCGCTGGCGCTTGCCCAAAGTCGTGCTCGTGCTCGACTACTCCAAGTCGATGCAGTGGGACTTCCTCGACGCGGCCGCCGGAAACAAGCAAGCCGCCATCGAGGTGCTGCGCAGCAGCACGAGGAGCTTCCTGACTGTCGACACGATCGAGTACGGCGCGTCGCTGTTCTCGACGTCGCTATTGAGGCACCAGGATCTGCCGTTCACCTACGACACCATGATGGACGAAGCGACGGCCCAGGCCAACCGGCAAGCCTCCAATATCGCCGTGGGCAACGCACTGTCGGAGAATTTGAAGGAATGGACCGACCCTGCCTCGGGATTGAAAAAGGCGCGCGAAATGTTCGACACCATTCGAGCCGTCGATCCGACCTGGGACACTGGATTCTACGTCATGCTGGTGTCCGACGGCGAGCCCTGCAAGCCGCCAGGAAAGTCGAACTGCGGAACCACCTCGGCAGCAGCCGTCGCAATGAGCACTGAAGCAAGAGCCTTGCGCGACATGAATGTCCAGATCCGGACGATATACATTCCGCGGCAGGCAAGGCTTGCGGGCACCAGCGACACTGCCCAACGAACCCAGCTCACCAGTTTCCTCAAGACCTCGATCACCAGCGCTTCGCCTAATTGTTGTCCTAAAGGGCTGTGCGGGCTGTGCTTCTGGGAAGCAAGGGACGCCGACGCGTTGCGATTGGCGCTGGAGAACGAAGCCAACATCCTCTGCCAGGTTGGACCAGTGGATCCCATCCTTCTCGATTCGATCGGGATGCGGGTCTTCCTGCGCGATGCCTCGAACAACGAACGTCGGCTGAATGAGGTGGCCTCCGATCTGGCCAAGGAAGCTGGCGAGGTGTTCACCTATGTGCCGGCCAACGGCACGATTCGCCTCTCGAGCTCGGCGTGCGACGCGATCGTCGACAACAACGAGACCCTGGTCATGCGCAGTGGCGCGATTCGCGTGCGCGAGTAGCCTCACGAAGAT
>JAZDLZ010000364.1:0-2774 GCA_043801535.1 Pseudomonadota bacterium | reverse complement strand
GCATGGGCCCGGGCGAGTGCCTGGCTCACGCCGGCACGGCCGGCCGCGCCTGCCTCTATGTCGACATCAAGATCGTCGACGACGCAGGCGCCGCGTTGCCTCCGGGCAAGGCAGGCGAGGTCTGCGTGCGCGGCCCCAACGTGATGCTGGGCTACTGGCACCGGCCCGAGGAGACAGCCAAGGCGATCCGCGACGGCTGGTTCTACTCGGGCGACATCGGCTTTCTCGACGAGGCTGGCTACCTGACGCTGGTCGACCGCAAGAAGGACATGATCATCTCGGGCGGCGAGAACGTCTATCCGGCCGAGATCGAGAAGGTGTTGCAGGAGCACCCGGGCGTGGCCGAGGTGGCGGTGGTGGGGCGGCCCGACGCCAAGTGGGGCGAGGTGCCGGTGGCCTTTGTGGTGCCGCGCAAGAGCTACCAGCTCACCGCCGAGGAGCTGCTCAAGTTCTGCCAGGACCGCATCGGCCGCTACAAGCAGCCCAAGGATTTTTTCTTCAAGCAGGCGCTGCCGCGCAATGCCGCGGGCAAGGTGCTCAAGCCGGCGCTCAAGCGCGAGGCCAATCCCGCCTAGCCCGGATAGATCACCATAAAAAGATGCATCGCGTCTCGTCTCGGTGATTACTCTTTCTTTGCGAAAAGTTAGAGGACAGCGAGGCAAAACGCGATGCAGACACAGTGTAGCTTTTCCAAGATGGAGTTGGAAGGGGTTGGTCGCCGGAAAATCGAGGCGGACTTCAGCGGCGGCCAGATCAGCAGCGACGGTGGCGGGTTGCTGTTGCGCGAGGTCGACCGCCGGCTCCGGCTCACCGAGCGCCTGGCTGCGTGTTTCACCGATCATCGCAAACCGGATCTCATCGACCACTCCGTCGAGGAGTTGCTTCGTCAGCGGGCGTACGGTCTGGCTCTCGGTTACGAGGATCTCAACGACCACGAGGCGCTGAGCCGCGATCCCCTGCTCGCGACTCTCGTCGGCAAGAAGGATCCGGTAGGCGATCGACGTCGTCAAAAGAAGCACAAGGGTTTGCCGCTGGCCAGCGCCAGCACACTTGGCCGGATCGAGCGCACCAAGGCAGATGCGAGCAGGGAGAGCCGCTACGAAAAGGTGGTCTGCAACTTTGGAGCAATGGGCGATATCTGCGTCGATGTTTTCGTCGAGAGCTTCGACGAGGCGCCGGTCTACCTCGTGTTGGACCTCGACCCGAGCGACATCCAGCTGCACGGCAATCAGGAGCAGCGCTTTTTCCACGGCTACTACGATCACTACTGCTATCTGCCGATGTACCTGTTCTGCGGCGAGTACCCGCTGGCGGTGAAGCTGCGGCCGGCCAACATCGACGGAGCGCTGGGAGCGGCGGAGATGCTTGCTCCCGTCGTCGAGAAGCTGCGGGCGGCCTTCCCCGGGGTGGTGCTACTGATCCGCGGCGACAGCGGCTTCGCCCGCGAAGAGCTGATGAGCTGGTGCGAGCAGAACGACCTGGAGTACCTGTTTGGCATGGCCAAGAACGAGCGCCTGGTCTCGTCGATCTCGAAGCAGATGGAGCAAGCGCGTCGGGACCATCTGGCGACGGGAGAACCTGCCCGTTGCTATCGGAGCTTCTCCTATCGGACACGCGAGAGCTGGAGCCGTTCTCGTCGGGTGGTTGGCAAGGCCGAGTATTTGGACAAAGGCGAGAATCCGCGCTTTGTAGTGACGTCGTTGCCAAACCGCCTGTTCGAGAAGCGTTACCTATACGAGGATCTGTACTGCGCGCGCGGCGAGATGGAGAACCGGATCAAGGAGCAGCAGCTCGATCTCTTTGGAACGCGTACCTCGTGCCACACGTTTCGCGGCAACGAGGTCCGGATCTGGTTGTCGGTGACAGCGCATCTTCTGGTGGTAGGCCTGCGTCGCGTCGGGCTCGTTGGTACCGAGTTGGCGCGGGCTCAGGCGTCGACGCTGCGGGTCAAACTTTTCAAGATCGGAGCGCAGGTCGCCGTGAGCGTGCGCCGGGTGTACATCCAACTCTCGACGGCTTACCCGTTGAAGGAACTGTTTGCGTCGGTGATCGAGCGCTTGAGATCGCCGCCACTGAACGCAACCGCCTGACGACTTCGCCACGGCCTCTCGATTCGCCCTTCGTCGTCGACGAGGTGGAGAAGTGCGTCTCCTCGTCACCGAGCAACCTGATCACGTCACCATCGAGGGCTTCGAACGTGTTTGAAAGGGGGCTCGCGCCGCCGATTACCCGCCAATTCTGCTGCGGTTGGTCTGCGTCAGGCAGTTACGAACTAGTTTTTCGGCTGCCGGTGGAAGTGGTGACCGAAGCGGGCTAGTTCCGGGATCCGAGTTCTCAGTTCCAAGTTGACTGCGCTGTGTACGGCAACTCGGAACCTGGAACTTGGCACTCACTTCGCCTTCTTGCGATCCAGCACAAGAAACGTGAGCGCGTAGGGATTTTTCGCGTCGGCCGGACGCTCCGCGCGCGACAGCTCGGTCCAGTCCGTCGGATCGAATTCCGGGAACCGGACGTCGCCGTCGGCCTCGGTATGCACGCGCGTCAGGTAGAGGCGATCGGCGCGACCGATCAGCTGCTGGTAGATCTGGGCGCCACCCGCGATCATCACCTCGTCGGCGCCGCTGGCCGTGGCCGCTGCCAACCCGTCGTCGATCGAGCCGACCACCACACAGCCGGGCGCCTCGACGTCGCGATCGAGCGCCACCACGATGGTGGTCCGGCCGTCGAGCGCTTTCTTCAGCGACAGGTAGGTCGTGCGCCCCATCAGCACCGGT
>JAZDLZ010000363.1:0-2910 GCA_043801535.1 Pseudomonadota bacterium | reverse complement strand
GTCACACTCGTCGGGCCCGATGGCTCGGAATCCATCGAAGAATCACTCGAAGAGGCCGACCTTCCGCACGAGCGGCTCGACGTCTACAAGGTGCTCGAGTTGGCATACCGAACCGCCACGAGCTGGCAGGGGGTTTCTTGGTCGCGAGGAACCACTGGCGACCTACTGTTCCGGTAAGTGTGGCTCAACCCACCAGCACGCCTCTGGGCGCTGGTAGCTGGGTAATCACGGTCGGCTCGCCCTGGGCTCGATCATGCACCCATGCTTGCACCGCCTCGACGTAAGCGCCTCGAGGGCCGCTGATGGCGCTAGAGAGCGGAAAAAACAAACTGGCGTTTTCCCGAATGATGTGCCACAAGCTGGTCGATGACTATCAGCGAGGTGATGGACCGACAGGGCGTGCTCCTGCGGTATCGAAACCGGGAGATCACTACCGTTGATCTTGAGTTCCTCCGGGAACAGTGCGCCAGCACATGGGCCACGCGAGCTGACCTCGCACGCAGCATCTGCAGCGAATGGCACTGGCGGCAGGCCAACGGCTCGCTCAGCCTGCACGCCTGCTCGGACCTGCTGCGGCGGCTCGACGAGCGCGGCCTGCTGTCTTTCCCGGCTCCCAAAACGCTGCCACGACGCAAGCGGAAGCAGTTCTCTAATCTGCCGCTTCCGCCGGATCTGATCCCCCTGACCGGGCTCGAGGTTCGGGACCCGGTCGATCTGCACGCTCTGTGCGTTCGACCGATCCTCCCTGAGGAGCGCCTCGGTTGGCGCCTGTACGTGGAGCGATACCACTATCTCCGGGACCGGCCGATCGTCGGCGAGAACCTGCTGTACGCGGCCTTCATGGAAGGCGAATTGGTAGCCCTGATCGGCTGGGCGTCAGCCGCGTTTAGAGCCCCTCTGCGTGAGGTGTACGTCGGCTGGGACGAGGCCACGAAGCGACACCGACTGCACTTCGTCGCAAACAACATCCGGTTCCTGATCCTGCCATGGGTTCACGTCCGCCACCTTGCCTCGAAGATTCTGGCCACAAACCTGCGGCGATTGAGCGCGGACTGGCAGACGGTCTGGAAGCACCCCGTCGTGCTTGCCGAGACCTTCGTCGACACAGCGCGTTTTCGTGGTACCTGCTATCGCGCCTCGAATTGGCTGCAGCTCGGCGAGACTGCCGGTCGGTCGAAGCACGGAAACAACTACTCGTACGGCGGGACGAGAAAGGCGTTGTTCGTCTACCCGCTGTGCCGGCACGCAACACGGTTTCTCAAGGAGGGGACATGACCTCGTCTCGGCGGAAGCATTCTAAGCGCCGTGGCTCAATTAGCTCGATGGCGCAACAACTGTCGGGGGCATATTCCGGCGCGACGGAGGAACGCTTCGAAAATATCACCCTGGAGCAACTCCAGCAGCTCCGGCGCCGGATCGCACACCAGCAGCTCGAGCCTGATGACTGGTCCCTGTTCTCCCTTTTGGTTCAGGAGGAGATAGAGCACGCCGAGAAGATGCCCTGCTGCATGCTCGCCAGTGTCGCGGTGGACGCTGCAGCCGAGGAGGCCAAGAAACCGGGCCTCGACGCTGGCGGCTCGACGCCCGGTGAGTCGACGGACAGGTTGTCTTCGTCCGACCCAAACACGAGTGGCGGCGACTCCTCCACAGATCCCGTCAACAGCGGTAGGTAGCAGCATGGGCAATCGCATTAATGTCACCGTTGCAGACCTCCATCAGCTGCTAGAGCGGATCGGCCTGCGGCAGCTCGATGGAGACGACTGGGTGCTGTTCGCTGCCCTCGTCTTGAGTCTCATCGCGCGCACCGAAGCTCGACAGGCCCGGCTGAAAGCCAAGGCTGCAGAGCAGGCCACCCAAGAGAAGACCCATGAGTCCGACGTCGAGACCTCGACCCACGCCGAGGACAATGTTCCTTGCGAGTCGAGCGAGCCCGCATCCCTTGGCGAGCCCGCAGCCGAGCAAGCCGCCGGGCATGGCGAGCCGGCCGGCGCTGATTCAACGGACCAGGATGCGCCGAAGAAGGGACACGGCCGCAATGGTGCCGATGCCTTCACCAACGGGACGAAGGTCGTCCACACCCTGGCCGCCGGCATCATCGGTGAGATCTGTGAGGCCTGTGGAGTCGGGCCCGTGTCTCGCTACCGCGACAAGGTCATCATCTGCGTCAGAGGGCAGTCGATCTTCGGAGCCGATCGCCACCACTTCGAACAGGGCCGCTGCAGGCTCTGCGGGGCCACCCTCACGGCGGAGGGCACCGAGCTCGTCCGACAAGGCATTGGCACCAGCTACATCAACTACGACTGGTCGGCCTGCGCCATGCTGATCGTCATGCATTACTTCGCCGGCGCGCCCTTCAAGCGTCTCGAGGCTCTCCACCAAGGCTGGGGTGTGCCGATGCCCGACTCTAACCAGTGGCGCATCGTCGACGAGTGCGATGACCTGCTGGCTCCCCTCTACAAGGCGCTCGAGCGCTACGGCATCCAGAACGCAATAACTCTCAGGATTGATGATACCGGCTCCATGGTCATCGAGATCCGCCAAGTGATTCGCAAGGAGATCCATGTGCTCGCGCTCATGGGTGAGTCGACCAAGCACGTCAGGACCGGGATCAACGCTACAGGTGTCTATCTCGAAACCGAAGGGGCAAGGATCGTCTTGTTTTTCACGGGCCGGCACCACGCCGGCGAGATCATCGACCGGCTCCTCCAGCATCGCAGAGCCGGCGCGAAGAAGCTCGTCTCGCTCACGGATGCAGCCTCGAAGAACTTCTGTCACAACCACACGGACAAGCTCGAAGAGGCCGTCTGCAATGCTCATTGCTACCTCAAGTTCCGGGCGGTAAAGGACCAGTTTCCTGCCGAGTACGCCTTGGCTGGGGAGGTCTACAAGAAGGTCTTCGACAACGATGAC
>JAZDLZ010001050.1:0-2313 GCA_043801535.1 Pseudomonadota bacterium | reverse complement strand
GAGGGCTACGAAATCGTAGGGATTTCCCTCGACATGCGGTTCTTGCAGCGAGGAATGGCAATCGGCTGTGATGGGATGAAGGCGCAGGCGATACGGGCGAGGGGGCGGACGTCCCGGGCGGTACCTTCGTCGCGCGGGAAGCAACGTGTCCTTTCTAGGAGGGAGCACGCATGAGCCTCCTTGGCGCAGCCTGGCTCCGCCGCGTCGGACTGGCGATCAGAACGGCAAATCCCGATTTGTACGCAAAGCTGAATGCTGCCAGAAAGGCATTGATAGTACGAGGCCACGACGTCGAGGCGTATCAGTTGGAGGCAGTCGAGAGTTTCCAGCGCAGGTTTCCAATCGCGGGAAAGCGCATCCTAGAGGTAGGCGCAGACTCTGGGATGCGGGTGATGCGAATGCTCCGTGGCTGGGGTGCAAGCGAGGTCATCGGGATCAATCCGTCACGCACGATTTGGGACGGGCAGCCGACCAAGGAAATCCGCCTGGACGACTCGGTCCGACTCCTCGATGCCGGTGCTTGTCAAATACCGTTTGATGACGCGTCGTTTCACGCGGTCTTCAGCGTAGCAACATTCGAGCACATTATCGGCCTGGACAAGGCGCTCGCCGAAATGAGACGGGTTCTCCGTCCGGGTGGTGTGATTTTCAGTAGCTTTGGTCCCCTGTGGAGTGCCGGAAAGGGGCACCACGTCAACGCTCACGCTGAAGGGATCGAGGTCCACCACCACGACCCGGCGACGAACCCCCTGCCTGACTTCAGTCACTTGCTCCTGGGCCGTGAGGAGATGCGCCTTTCGCTCGACAAGATTGTGCATCCGTCGATCGTGGGGCCTATCGTTGAATGGGTCTTTGAATGCTCTGAGATCAATCGGCTGTTCCACTACCAGTACATGGCCGAGTTTGCGGCGAGCGGGCTTCGACTGTTGTCAGTTCATCCGCAGTGTGACCCTGTTGCTTCGCAGGTTCGGCGCATCCTGGCTTTCCGCTACCCGGCAGAGCAGCATTTCGAAGTCACGAATCTTGAAGTAATGCTCGGCAGGTAGACTGGCCTGGTCTCGTCTCACCAAGGGATAACTGACAACTCGGCGCGCGGCGTGCCTGCCACTCTGTCGAGAGAACGTCGGCGTTCGCCTATGACGGAGGTCCCTGTGTCCGCCGACGTTCGACAACTCCGGTGAGTAGCTGAAGGCCAAATCGGGCGAGAAAATCGATGTTGTGCAACGTGTAGCGCTTCCATAGTCGTTGGCGGTCGGTGCCAAGGAGGCGATACAGCCACTCGAGCCCCGAGAGCTGAACAAGCTGAGGGGCTCTCTTCACTCGACCACCGAAGAAGTCGAATGTAGCGCCGCAGCCGACGAACACGGCACCACGGATCTTCTTTAGGTGGTCACGGATCCAGTAGTCCTGCTTGGGCGTGCCAAGACCTACGCAGATGATATCCGGCGCGGCCTCGTTGATTCGACGGCACGCCGCTTCGTCCTCTGCCTCAGTTAGGGGCCGAAATGGCGGCGACTCGGCGCCCACAATCCTGAGGTAGGGAAAACGCTCGAGAAGGTATTCCTTCATTCCTTCCAGGACCTCTGGCGCCCCGCCATAGAGGTAGAAAGCGTAGTCCTTCGTTTCCGCTCGCTTCGCAAGCTGTTCAACGATGTCCGGTGCGTCGAGACGGTCGCAAGGCAATCCCCGCACCCAGCGGATCCAGTACACGAACGGCATTCCGTCGGCGCCAGCGATATCGGCAGCATTCCAGATTCGCTGCAACTCGGGGTCCCTGGCGGCGAGGGACGCGCAATACGCGTTGACCGGCGCAATATGATGCGATGGACCTGTCTTGTCGTCAAGCCAACTGTCGATCCGAACGAACATTTCTTCGTAGGTGACAGCGTCAACTTCGATCGCCGCAAATCTGGTCTTACTTTGCGTGCCAGCCATGTTTCTCCTTCGTCTTGGTCGAGCTAGAGCCGCAAACGTTGGCGCCGACTTCTCTATTGAGAAACCGACGGTGTATTCAATGGACGACTCCTGTGCTCGTTGCACGGCGGGCCACCCGTGCGTGCGATGGCGCATGCTAGCATCGTGGCCAGTTCCGCGCCACCCGAAATCCTCGCCAGCGTTCGCTGGTTCATCGGGTGCATCACCCGGCACACAGGTGGAGGTGGAGGGTCGTCCGGAGCCTGTCAACGCGTGGTTCGGCGTGGGGAACCCAATGGCATTCACTTAAAATCACCCAGTCGTTTGCTTAAGGAGCCGCCGCAGATATTGAGGTGTTTTCTCTATTCAACCGCGACTAGGTGTTCGAACAGCGAGGCG
>JAZDLZ010000306.1:0-2260 GCA_043801535.1 Pseudomonadota bacterium | reverse complement strand
GACGACTGGTATGGTTCCCAGACGACCATCGTGTCGGGCGCTTCACCGGGGCCCCTCATCCGGCGCACTGGTTTCTCGAGCAGCAGCGGGGGAACCTTGATCGCATCGAAGCGAACGTAGCGAATGACGCGTTTCGCACAGGATTCGGCGCCGTGGAGATTGCCGGCGACGTCCTGTATGAGGCAGCTAAAGGTATACGTGAAGCCATAGCGTATCGGCACCTGGGAACCGTCGGCCAAGGTGTAGGTGGTGTTGAGCGTCCATGGAAGTTCGCCCCTACCCGTTGGGTCCGGCACTTCCCCATACTGGGTCTTCAGGCGCCGAAGCTCGGCATCCGGCCTGTCCACCGCCAACGACCAGCCGTCCCATCGAAACAGAGTCTGCGAGATGTTCTCATCCTTATACTCAGGCTCATCGCCATCTTCAACGGGAACCGCGTCATGCGCCTGCGCGCTGGCCGTTCGTATGGCGCCGTATCCCGATTTGGGTTCCTCCTCTGGGTTTGGCCAAATGTACTTCGTGCCATCGCTACGTGTAAGCTCGTATCGCTCGCCACGCTCGGCTAGGTTGGTCCGGAAGGCGTGCCTGTCCGTGGTCTTCTTGACCTCGACCACAGGTACATAGCCCTGAATGAGTTCATGGAAGTAGAGGGGGTCATCGTCTTGATTGTGTCCTTCCGCGGAGCGCTGGACCTTCCTGCCGCGCACATGCCTCTCCCGCAAGGCATTGAGCCGTCCAATTTGTGACAGCGTAATCCCGGCGGATTCCGGGGCGGGAGGCTCGTCCTCATCGTCCGCAGGTTTGAAACTGCTGTCTGGAGCATCGTCCGCCCTGGCTTGTTGCTTGGTTGCCGCGTAGTCGACCATTTTGAGCATCGCAGCGTCCACGTTGAGCATGCTCAGTGAAAAATGGTCGTGATCGCATATGGCCAACGCGCCGTCGTCGATCCACGGCACCTTGATTTCCGCGCGGAAGGTGTGGATTAGGCCATTCTCTCGCCGGATCTCGAATGCCGTCCTGGGCGGGATGTAGTCCGGTGTGGGGCGTTTGGACCAGATCGGCTCCACGTACAGCTTGCCGGTGTCGGTCGCCTTGGGGAGCGCACTCGACGGAATCCACGCCTCAATCACGAGTCCGAGCGGAGGCAACAAGGTCAGGTGATTGCGCACGAGGGAGATTCGTCTGTGAAGATCAAAGGAGGTATCCCCCATCGCACGAGTTGAGTTGGAGGTATCCCCAAGTCGCTCGATCCTGCGGTGAAACAGTGAGCCGCGCAGGAAGCGCATCGGCAGGGTCTCAGGGTCGCCGTCGATTTCTTTGAGCAGCCCCTCGAACCCCCCCCGCCCGGCGCGAATGCGAGCATTCATCTCAACCATTCTGACGACGTCCCGGTCGAGCTCGGCCAGCGGGGTGCGGCGTAACCGGCGGAGGTCCCGTTTGTAGTAGATGTCTGTGGTGCGGGTCAGATCTCGATGTTTGTGTTTACGGAATCTCCTGAAGGACTCGACCTCTTCGGTATCACCGCGCCACGCCGTGCCGTCCTTGGTCTCGTCCTCAACTGCCAACTCGATACAACGCCTCAGGGAATCGTCTAGCGTCTTGTTGACGCGCTCCACGCGTATGTGCCGCACGGTCACCTCATGTCCGGCCATCCCCGGCTGAAAGCGAATGCGGCTATCGCTGTTGATCTCCATTGCGCGAAAGTCGAAGCTGAACGTTCGGTAATCCTTCTCGCCCACGATCGAATCGCCCGAGATATAGTTGGAATCGTCCAACGACGCTTTCGGATAGGGATCCTGCTCGGGAGCAGGACGGAATCTGACAACGAAGCGGAACTTTTGCTCGTCCCTATTATTAGTCCCATGCAAGCGCTCCGGCAGCTCTTCGTTGTAGCACAACGTCGTAGTGTCTGACAGCGCGTCGAAGACCACTCCACCGTCTTTCTCGTCTTCGTCCTTTCCCGGGTCGTCGTCCGTATTGTCGATGTCCAGGCGTCGGAAGTTCAATCCGTCACTTAGAGACCAAGCCCCTATTTCCTTGTCGGTCTTGACCGTCCAGCGGTACAGTTCCTCTCGGTCCCACATGAGTTTGTCTTCGAGCGGAACGGTCTCGGCATTTGGCCGGGTTCGGTCCTTGTAGTAGCGCTCGAGGTCCTTGTTGATGCTCGAATAGTCGAATGTGTTATAGAGTGGATCCTCGTCCTTCTCAAATGCGACGAACCTCTCAACGTCGCAGCCGGAAAACAGGATGTCCCAGAGAT
>JAZDLZ010000295.1:0-6036 GCA_043801535.1 Pseudomonadota bacterium | reverse complement strand
CGATTGCCCAGGGTCGCGATCCCTACGGCATGATGTCATTCGACCAATCGCTGATCGAGTTGGTGCACGGTCAGCTTGTCACCTACGAAGAAGCGCTGCTTCATTCGACCAATCCCGATGACTTTGCCCTCGCCTTCCGCGGCATTTCGGGCGGAGTTGCAGAGGACTGGCAGCAAGAACAGATGATGCACGCCCAACAACAACAGCAACACCAACAAGGTCCAGGAGGCCAAGGAAACGCCCGGGGCCGGCCGCGCCAACCGACCAAACCGGCCGGTGGCCAGGGACCTGGTTTCGACATTGACAGATTCGGCAAAGAGTAGCGGCGCCGGGGCTGTACCACCAACGCAAGGGAGGTACCACTGGTGATGCAAAGACTACCGATAGTACTTGGTTGCACTGTCGCCTTGCTGGTCGGATTGGCCGCCCCTGCGCCAGTCCTCGCCGCCAAGAAGAGGATCGCGTTTTTCGACATCACCGGTCCAAGCGGAGACAAGACGACCAAGGTCCTACGCCGCATGCTGAAGGACAAGCACACTCTCGTCTCGCCCGACGAAGTGCAAGCCGAGCTCAAGAAAAACAAACGCCCGTCCGCCAACACCAAAGCCAACACCAAAGCAACCGCAAACACCAGCACCAGTGCCAGTGCCAGTGCCAACGCCAGTGCCAACGCCGACCGCGAGCCGACCCCGCGGGAGCTGGCCGCTGCCTGCGCCAAGCTGAAAATCGACGTTCTGATCGACGGAAGCATGAGCAAGGACGGACCGCGCTTTGCGCTCCAGTTGGTGGTTCGCGAGGGAAAGACAGCCAAACCCATCGAGGCAATCCATCTTCCGCTGCGCTCGGCACGCCTTGACAGCAAGACCAGATCAACGATTGGCGCTCGACTGGAGGCGGCGATCGCCAAGGCGGCGACGGCGACTGATGCTGCCGAGCAGCCCGGCGTCGCGACAGGCCCAGGAAGGAAGCCGACGGCCGTCAATGCGGGCCAGCGGCGTCCGGCCGATGGCGTCGCTGGCAAGGTAGGGCCTACGAACGAGGACAGCCAGCACGGCCGAGGCTCAACCGAAAGCCACGAGGACGAGGACGAAGACGAGGCAGTGCCGGGAATCGACGTTGCGCTCGAATCGACATCCAAGCAGCAAGCCACCCCCAAGACACCCAAGATAAACGACAAGCAGGCAATCGTGGTCGTGACCGCTGGTCCCTCGATGGTCGCCCGCCGTCTTTCCTTCGAGTACGACAAGAGCGGGGTGCCGCGCGACAATCAACCCTTTGCATACGGGGGCAAAGTGACCCCCGCTGTCCTGGTACGGGCCGAGGTCTATCCTCTGGCAGCCCTGCGAAAGAAGCCTGCATTGGCTGCCATTGGGTTTTCCGCCGAGACAGAATACGCCGGCTGGTCGTACTCGAAGTTCGAGGACGAGGACGAAAGGCTCCCGACCACCCAGCTCCGTTGGGGGGTAGGCCTTAGCTACCGTCTCGATTTCGGCGACGGTCCTGGCAAACCCAGCCTCAAGCTCCTGGCCGGCTACGATCAACTATCTTTCGTGGTGAGCGACGTCGAACCCGACAACCGTCTGCCAGATGCCTCCTATCGCCTCGTGCACGCTGGTGCCAGGATCTCCGTGCCCCTGGTCGTATCCTTGTTGTCAATCGTCGCCGATGCGCGCTATCTCGAGGCGCTGAGCTGCGGCGAAATCGAATCGTCCGACCACTACGGCAGTGGCAGTGCCCGGGGCATCAGTACCGAGCTCAGCCTCGTCTTCCACTTCGGAGCGCGGCTGTCCGCCATCCTGTCGGCACACTACGTTCACCTTCGTCATTCCTTCGCCGGAGACGGCGATCTCATCTACCACGATCCCGCTACTGACGCGCAGCTCGTGACCGGCGCCACCGACGAGTACCTTGGCGCGTTCGTGGGTGGTGGCGTATCTTTCTAGTCCGCCGACGTCGAGGTCGTATCGACGACCTCGAACCGCGCCAAGCCAAGCCAGACCAGGCCAGACCAAGCACAAGGGGCTCCTCTCATGAACCGACTCGCCGCCGTACTCAGTCTCGTCATCTTCTTCGGAGGCTTTGCCCTCGGCCGGATGGTTCCCGGGTGCGGGGTGCACCGGGCCTCTGGTGGGTCTCCGCCAGAAGCACAAGCACAAGCAGACTCCGGTATGGTGCTAGTTCCGGCGGAAACCCTACAGCCCTTGCCCGATGGCCTCAGTCCCGAGGAAAAGCGAGACATCGAGGTCTTCAAGCGGGCATCCGTGTCGGTCGTGAACATTACCAGCATCGCCCTGCGCCGCGATTTCTTCTCGTTCGACGTAATGCAAATCCCGCAAGGTACCGGAAGCGGCTTCGTCTGGGATCGAAAAGGGCACATCGTTACCAACTACCACGTCATCGAACAGGGAGACCGCTTCTCCATCACTCTGGCCGACGGCTCGGAATGGCCAGCTCAGGTGATTGGCGTCGCCCCCGACAAAGACGTTGCCGTGCTCGCAACCAAGGCGCCCTCCGCCAAGCTCGCTCCGCTAACCCTCGGCCACTCGCGGAATCTGCTGGCTGGCCAGCGCGTGCTTGCCGTCGGGAACCCGTTCGGTCTCGATCATTCGCTGACCGTGGGCATTGTCAGCGCACTGGGACGCGAGCTGCGCTCGCCAAGCGGTCGCACCATCCGTGACGTGATTCAGACCGACGCTGCCATCAACCCCGGCAATTCTGGCGGACCGCTGCTCGACTCCAGCGGACGACTGATCGGCATGAATACCGCCATCTATAGTCCCAGCGGTGCTTCTGCCGGTATCGGCTTCGCCGTGCCCGCCGAAACTGTTGTCCGTCTCGTCCCTCAGCTAATCCAATACGGCCGCCCCATCCGACCGGGCATTGGTGCCAGCATACTGCCTTCTTCCTATGCCGAACGGCTGGGGATTCGGGGTGTGGCAATCTACGAAGTCGCGCCCAACGGCCCTGCCGCTGCAGCCGGGCTCCAGGGAATCAGAATCACCCAGACCAGACGCATTGCCTTGGGCGACCGCATCATCGCGGTAGACGGGGCAAAGCTTCGCTCCGAGGACGATCTACTCGACGCGTTCGAGAAAGCCGGAGTGGGCGCCGCAGTCGAGCTCACGGTGGAACGCGAGGGAGCACAGCGCCAGGTCAAGCTTGCGCTCGTCGCGGTGAATTGATCGACATCGACGAAACACGAAGCTCCAAAACTCGTGGAGTCCCCCAAACGGCGACAGTGACCACGAGCGCAGCGCGGCCTTCGGCTGCGAGAATTGTTGACCGGAATTCACGAATTCGAGCATTAGTAGCTCAAGAGGGCGCACGAAATATGAGCTCAAAGACAACTCGCCAGAAATTCCTCGGCTTCTTCCAACAACTAGGCCACGAAGTAGTACCGTCCGCTTCCCTGGTACCCGACAAGGATCCGACGCTGCTCTTCACCAACGCCGGCATGAACCAGTTCAAGGACGTATTCAGGGGAGTGGAGAAGCGTGCCATCCCCCGCGCCACTTCCTCGCAAAAGTGCGTCCGCGCCGGAGGCAAGCACAACGATCTCGAGAATGTCGGCTTTACCAGCCGCCACCATACGTTCTTCGAGATGCTGGGCAACTTCTCCTTCGGGGACTATTTCAAGGCAGAGGCAATTGGCTGGGCATACGAGCTTCTGGTCAAGGAGCTCGGCATCGATCCGAAAAGAATGGCGTACACCGTTTTCGGCGGCGATCCGGCGTTTCCTCAGGTAGCTCCCGACGAAGAATCGGCTGCGCTGTGGTGCAAGGTCGCCGGGGTGACGAGCGATCGCGTTCACCGACTCGGCGCGAAAGACAATTTCTGGCAGATGGGAGACGTAGGCCCGATGGGTCCGTGCTCCGAGATCCACTACTTCCAGGGAGACGACCTGCCGTGCCCGGAGCCGGTGTGCCGAGGCGTGGTGTGCGAGTGCGATCGCTGGGTGGAGATCTGGAATCTGGTGTTCATGCAATACGAAAGAAAGGAAAGGAACGGCGAGCTGATTCCCCTTCCAGCGCCGTCGGTGGACACCGGAGCAGGGCTGGAACGGGTGGTCGCAGTAGTCGGCGGTTTCCGCTCCAACTACCAGACCGACCTTTTCGTGCCGCTCATCGAACGAGTTGCCGAGCTGTGTAGCCGACCGCCAGGGCGTGACAGCCGGGATGACGCCTCGATGCGGGTCATCGCCGATCATGCCCGGGCAACTGCGTTCCTGGTGGCAGACGGGGTTTTCCCGGACAAAACCGGTCGCGAGTACGTGCTCCGACGCATCATCCGGCGAGCTATCAGACACGGAAAACGGCTGGGAATCGAGGAACCGTTCCTTCACCTGGTGTGCGGCGAGGTCATTGCCCGGATGGGCGATGTCTATCCCGAGCTGCAGGCGCGCGCCAAAGTGATCTCCCAGGTCGCGCTCGACGAAGAGACCCGCTTCCGGCGTACTCTCGACCGCGGGCTGCGTCTTCTCGAAGAGGAATTCGAACGCCTGGGCCGCGAAAAGGAAACCGTGATTCCGGGGGCAAAAGTGTTCCAGCTCTACGACACCTACGGCTTCCCGGCCGACCTTACAGCGGTGATCGCTGCCGAGCGCGGACTGGCCGCTGACATGGCGGGCTTTGACAGCGCCATGGCTGTGGCGCAAGAAAGAAGCGAATTCAAAGGGCAAGACGAGGCGGTCGCGACGGTCTACAAGGAGCTTTTGCAGGAGGTCGAGCCAACGGTTTTCGTTGGCTACGAGCAGGAAGAAGCCACGGCAACGATCACCGCGCTGCTCGTCGACGGCCGCCGCCAGGATGCCGCCTCCGTCGGCGCAAAGATCGCCGTCGTCTGTGACACCACCCCCTTCTATGGGGCTGCTGGCGGGCAGGTGGGCGATTGCGGCACTATCCACGCCGAGACCGCACGTATCCGGGTGAGCGAGGCGATCAAGCCGGTCGGCGATCTCATCGTCCATCTGGGGGAAATCGAGACTGGAGCAGTACGAGTCGGCGAACGCATTCGCCTGGCCGTCGACAGTGAACGGCGGAACCAGATTCGGGCCAACCATTCTGCTACCCACCTCTTGCACCACTCGTTGCGGCAGGTGCTCGGCGAGCACGCGGTGCAGAAAGGGAGCCTGGTTGCGCCCGATCGTCTGCGGTTCGATTTCGCCCACTTCGCGCCGCTGAGCGCGCCGGAGAAACGCCAGATCGAAAAGCTCGTCAACGACGAGATAAGGCGAAACGTCGCCAGCCATACCGAGGTACTGCCTATCGAAGAAGCGCGCAAACGCCAGGCCATGCACATCTTTGGCGAAAAGTACGGACAGACGGTTCGAGTGGTGCGAATAGGCGCCGATTCGTTGGAATTCTGCGGCGGCACCCACGTTGGCCGCACTGGCAATATCGGCTTCTTCAAGATTATCGGAGAGGGCGGGATTGCCCAAGGCGTCAGACGCATCGAAGCGCTCACTGGCAGCGCCGCCGTGGACCATGTCCAACAGCTCGAGACCGAGCTCACCACGGCCGCGGAGAGCCTGCGCACGCCGGCCTTCGAGGTCGCTGGTCGGGTCGAACGCCTTGCCGGCGAGAACCGGGCCAAAGACAAGGAAATCGCCGAGCTGCGGCAGAAACTGGCAGGGGGCGGTGCTCGCGATCTTCTCGACAGTGTCAAGGAAATCGGCGGAGTGAAGGTGCTGGCTAGCAAGACCGACGTCGTCGACGCGCGTGTCCTGCGAGAGATCGGCGACAAGCTGCGCGACCGAATTGGCTCCGGGATCGTCGTTCTCGTGGGTGCGAACGAAGGGAAAGTGTCGATCCTGGCCGTCGTAACCCAGGACTTGACCAAACGCTTTCACGCCGGAAAGATCGCCAGCGCGGCAGCCGAGGTCGTTGGCGGGAAGGGTGGCGGTCGTCCGGACATGGCCCAAGCCGGTGGCCATGACGTTGGCAGAGTCGACGAAGCAATCGCCAGAGCTCTCGCGATAGTCAGCTCGGGGACTGGAAGCTAAGTCGCCGTCGCAAAATAACTTGCACAGTCTCGCCG
>JAZDLZ010001047.1:0-2479 GCA_043801535.1 Pseudomonadota bacterium | reverse complement strand
CTGGATCATTGCTGGCGTTGCCACCGTGGGCACGGCGGTGGCGACCACGCTGCTCCTGTATCGGAGTGAGCACACGGAGGTGACTTTTTGGCGGTTCGACCGGTAGTCCGGCACTTCGTGTGCCGGCAGCTCCCGTTTCGGTTGTGGCGGAGCTGTGCTGTGGTGGTGGTGGTTGGGCTTATCGTCGTTACTGCCACGGCCTGCGAGGAGGTCAATCACATTGCGCTGACTTTCGGGCCTCCTGGTGAGCTGCCGCTGGGCTTTATGTGCACCGATGACGAAGGACAGTATCTTGCCGCCAGGGCAGAGGGCGACGACGAGGTTTTCGAGAGCTCGGTTGTTGTCGACTTCATCGGGCTCGACGGAATGCCTGGCTGTCGCTCCAGTGAGCTATTGCGGTGGTGCCAGAGCACTGGCCGGAGCTGTACGCCCATGACCAGCCATCGCGCTTGCATTCCGTTGCCTCCAACTGCAATGGACGGACGTCCTCTCTTGACCGTTATGGAAGAGGTATTCGGAAACCTGCAGGACCGAGTGGTAACGCGCGATGCACCTCACGAACCAACCCTCGTCAGGGTGGTTTGGACGGCCCAGCCTTGCGAAGGGCCGGGGGCAGTATCCGCGGAGCCAGAGTTGGCAGAGGATCAGCTTCTCGGCTGTGTGCTGAGTTGTCCCGTACAACTTGGCGGCATGGATGGTGAGGTGTTGCTCGACCTCCCAACCATAACTACTGAGCAATGTGCGCCCGAGGTTGTGGCATGTGCCGCCCCCGAGTACGGAGCCGTCGCAGAATAACTTGAACAAAGTATCGGCGATGAGCCGCCCGGATGGCAAGGAGCGAGGAGGGCGCATACTCTCGGTATGAAACCGACGAGCAACGCAGCCAGCCGGGATGGATCGGCGGCGAGACTGTTCAAGTTATTTTGCGACGGCGACTATGGCTCTCCCTGACTAGACCAATCAGGGCTTGAGCTGATGGCGCGACAGGAGATCGATCAAATGCGATCGGTCCATTTGAGCTGTTCGGGCTGCCTTGGAAACGTTGTTGTCGCAGCGTTTGAGCAGACCCGACAAGTAGCGCTGTTCGAATCCTTGCAGCAGGCGACTTCGCGCTTCCTTGTATGGCAAATCGAGCAGGCCGACGAACGGGTCATTGCCTGCCATTTCTCCCGCCACTGACTTTTCGTCGCCGGAAACGACCGGTGTCTCTCCCATGGCCACGGTCACTTCGATGACGTTGCGCAGCTCCCTTACGTTGCCTGGCCAGCGATGGCAACATAGCGTTGCCATTGCCGGTTCCGAGACGAGACTCTCTATTGGCCCGGAATAGCCACACTCGCGAAGAAAATGCTCGACCAAGATCGGCACGTCCTCGAGCCGGTCCCGGAGCGGTGGCACTGTCAAGACCACGACCGCCAGCCGGTAGTACAGGTCGAGGCGATATGAGCCAGCATTGACTTCGGCGCGCAGGTCGCGATTGGTCGCGCTCACGATGCGAACGTCGACCGAGATTTCTTTGCTGCCGCCGAGCCGATGAAACCGCCGTCGTTCCAGAACTCCCAACAGGGTCGATTGAAGGGACGCCGGGAGCTCACCGATCTCGTCAAGGAAGAGAGTCCCTCCGTTCGCCCGCTCGAATGCTCCAAGGTGCTGTCGGTCGGCACCGGTGAACGCCCCGCGCTCATGTCCGAACAGCTCGCTGGCCACCAGCGTTGGAGCCAATGCCCCGCAGTCGACGGTGATGAATGGTCCCCGTGATCGGGGGCCAAGCTCGTGAAGCGCGCGGGCAACCAGTTCTTTCCCAGTCCCGCTTTCGCCAACGACGAGCACGGGCGTGTTTGTCTGGGCTGCCTTTTCGATGCTGGCCATCAGTCGCCTCATGATTGGAGACCGACCCCTGATTTCGCCCAGAGTTTCACCCCGGTGCAACTCGACTGTGACATCCTCGCCTTCGCCGACCCGGATCGCGGTGCGTCCCAGCTTCAGGGTCGTACCAGCGGGAACCACCGCTCGTTCGAGTCGGGCAGTGCCGTCGCTGGTACCATTGGTCGATCCGTGATCGACGACCAGTATTCCACCTGGCACCCGACTGAGCTCCAGGTGGTAGCGAGAGACAGTCGGATCGGCCAGCACCAAGTCATTGCCATCCGCAGTCCCAATAGTCAGCGCTTCGCTCCCGGCAAGCTTGGATAGCCCGGCATTCGGTCCTTCCAGTACGTCGACTCGCAGGGTTCGAATCGGGATTCCTGTCACGGCATACGGCACGGTACGATCATTACTCATGTTTTCGCCTAGGCCTCCCAGCAGCGACGATGGGAGAGGCAGCTAGCTTACCTGCTTTGCGACGGAAATGGGAGCCGATGCGAGAACCCCTAAAACGGCGGCAGGGTTCTTGCGTTTCGACCGCGACCGCGACCGCGACCGCGAGGGATCGACCGCGACTGCGACCGCGACCGCGACCGCGACCGCGACCGCGAGG
>JAZDLZ010000258.1:0-6943 GCA_043801535.1 Pseudomonadota bacterium | reverse complement strand
CACGAAGACGTAGTCGATGCGCCGATCGATCTCGAGCCAGGCGAGACCAGAGGCATTGGGATTGCGCCTTGCCCACGTCCATCCGCTCTTCTCTGGATGAATGCGGGCGAACGCATCCTGATAGTAGGTCCGGCGGCCGTCGAGCGAGTGTCTACCACAAAGGAAGCGAATCTCGTCGGTGTCGGGACTCGCATTGAAATCGCCACCGAGGATGTGAACCCAGTCGCCCTGCAAGCGACGCAACTCGCCGTCGATCGCGGCCACCTGTCGCTCGCGCGCCAGCCCATCGTCGAGCCGCCAGTGGAGGTGGGTGGTGTGGCACCACACCGCCATGTCGGCCAGCCTGGCCGACAGCAGGATTCGCCTCTCCTTTGGTCTGGCATCGGGCAGCTCGGTAACGAGAGTCTCGGCAATCGGAGGTCTCGCCACGATTGCCAACCCTTCCTCGCCTGCCGGCGAGCCTTCACCCCACGTGCCCGGTCCACCGCTCACGGCACAGGCGTACACGACCTCGTATTTGCCGCCCAATCCTCTGCCGCCCTCCCCTCCTACCTCGCTCAGCCTTCTTGCGAGCTGGTTGGCGGTATTCTCGCTCGCAAGCGCCGCGCCTACTCGAGCTTCCTGGATAAACAAGACATCTGGCGCCAGGGCAGCCAGAGCGTGCGCTGCCGCTTCGAGCCGCAGGAGCAACGGCTCGCGATCTCCCCACAGATTGAGCGTAACGATCCTGATCGCCGGCACTGCCCTACTCTCCCCTACTCTCCTCGATAGGTACAGCGCGATCGCCAGGTCTCGTACACCGTCACCTCGCGCAGCAGCGGCAACGACAGCAATAGTCCATCCCATAGCCAGCGAGCGAGCATCTCGGAGGTTGGATTCTCGAGCCCCGCCACTTCGTTGAGGGAGTGGTGATCGAGGCACTCCAGTAGCGGTGCCATCGCCCGATCCATGTCAGCGTAGTCGACCAGGAATCCGGTGTCTTCGTCGACTGTTCCAGCCAGGACGATCTCCACGCGATAGCTGTGGCCGTGCTCTCTGGCACACCGATGATTGGCCTGAACCCGAGGCAGACGATGCGAAGCCTCGAAACGATACTCGCGTGCAAGCTCGACCCGCATGACAGCTTGGTAGCGTGAATTGCCCGACTAGTCCAGCAAGTGTTGCAGCTTGCTGCTCCCCTGATCCCACTTCCCCGGCCCGGCCCCTCACATTCTCCGGCGGTCGACTCTGATCCTGACCTCTTCGATCGCTCGCTCCGATACCGCGACGACGGTCAGGAGGGCGTTGCCGCAACGCAGTGCCTCGCCCTCGCGCGGGATTCGCTTGAGCCTGTCGAGAACGAAACCCGCCACCGTCTCGAAATCCTCGCCCTCGGGAAGCTCGATCTTGAGAGCTTCGTTGACCCGATCGATCGGGGTCCGCGCCGCCACTCGCCACACCCCTGGCGCCTCGGCAGCAATCGCCGGCGGCGCCTCGTCGTACTCGTCCTCGATCTCGCCGACGATCTCCTCGAGGATGTCCTCGACCGTGCAGATGCCAGTCGCTCCTCCGTACTCGTTGACGACGACCGCGAGCTGCTGGCGGCCACGCTTGAGCTCCACCAACAGATCCACTGCCGGGCGCGATTCGGGAACGAACAGAGGCCGGCGTGCCAGCTCGGCGACTGCTCCGCTGCGACCAGCGGCCTGGGCCCGCAGGATGTCGAACGCGTGGATGAAACCGACGATCTGGTCTACTCGCTCGCGGTAGACCGGAATCCTGGTGTGCTGCTTGTCCGCTACCTCGGCCGCCGCTTCCTCGAGGGTAGCGTCCTCCGACAGGGCAGCCACCTCCGACAGCGGCACCATCACGTCGTAGACCGTGGTTTCGCTGAACTCGAGCACGTTGGAGATCATGGTCCGCTCGCCCTCGGGAATCGCGGCGGGTTCCCCACCACTCGGCTCGAGCAGGAGCCGCAGCTCGTCACGAGTGACGAGCGCGCGGCGCTCCTCGACCTGGAGCAGCCGGGCAGCCAGGGACACGATGCGACCGAACACGATTGCGACTGGATGGAACACGAACGCGGCTACGCGCAGCGGATAGATAATCTTCGGGGCGAGTCGATCGGCGTGCTGCTGAAAGAGAGTCTTCGGCACGGTCTCTCCGAAAATCAGGATTGCCGGAGATAGAACCGCCACCGCAAACACTTCCCCGAGGTCGGGTGCGTGCGCCAAGGCCGTGAGCGTGACCACCGAGCTGGCCACCACGACGGAGACATTGGTGCCGAGCAGGGTGGTAGTGAAGAGGAGCTGCGGCGCAGCCAGAAACTCCTCGACCAGCCGCGCTGCCCGGTCTCCGTCGGCGGCACGTTGACGAAGGAGAGCCCTGTTCACCGATACCAGCGCCATCTCCGAGCCGGAGAAGAACGCCTCGACGAGCAGGCACAACGCGGTGATGACGACCGCAAGCCAGATCGTCATGCGCCCTCCGTGGGAGCGACCGGCGCTGCCTGGCTCTCGTCGATGGGACGATCCTTCTCGTCGCGGATTTCTCCGAAAAGCTCTTCCAGGAGGTCGTCCATCGTCACCAGACCGAGGACACGACCGTACTCGTCGACGACCAGGGCGATGTGCATGCGCTTGCGCTGGAACAACCTGAACAGACGATCGCAGGTAGTATTGCGCGGCACGAAGATCGGCGGATAGAGGAGATCCTTGATCGTCGCCCGCCCGCTCGGAGTACCGAGGCTGACCAGATCTTTGGCGTGCAGGATACCGACAATGTCGCTGCGCCGGCCGCGATAGATCGGCACGCGCGAGAGACCGCGCCGGGCAACTTCGTGGCGCAAGCGGTGCAGCGGCAGCTCATAGGAGAGAGCGAACACCCTGGCCACCGGCGTCATGATTTCCGCCACGGTCCGGTCGCCGAACTCGAAGACCCGGTGGATGAGGCGACGCTCGCTCGCTCCCAGCTCGCCCGCCTCGGAACCAACGTCGACCAGCGCCTTGAACTCCTCCTCGCCGATTCCCTTGGCCGGCGCCGCCGGCCGCCCTCGTCCAAACAAGTACAGCACCGAGCCGGCGATACCCTCGACTATCAGCCGAATTGGGGTAACCACGCGGGCGAATACTCGGAGAAACCCGGCCACGAACCGTGCCCATCGTTCGGCCACCCGGATGGCCAGCGACTTGGGCGTGATTTCCCCAAAGATGAGGAGCAGCGGCACCGTGACCGCGGTTGCCGCCGCAATCACCGAGATCCCGCTCCAGCCCGGCACCAACCGCTCGATGACTCCTGCCGACATCGACGAAAACGTGATGTTTACCAGCTCGTTGCCGATGAGAATGGTGGCGATGAGCCGGCGCGGCTTGGCGAGCAGAACGGCGATGTGCCGATCTGCCCGAACCTGTGAGCGAGACAGTCTCTCCCGTTGGCCACGGCTCAGGGAAAAGAGGGCAGTCTCCGACCCGGAGAAGAAACCCGACAGCGCGACGAGCGCCACCATCGCCAACATGCGGGGACCCAGAACGGACAGCGATAGCGAAGAAAGCGAAGAAAAGTTCTCCATACCCTATGGCAAGCCGCGCGGAGCATGGCCAGGGCTCGCAGCCCCGCCCACCGACTCGTCTCCGCCAGCAATGCCAACGCGACCTTTCTCGGTTTGCTCACCATCCATCGCCAGGACCTGCCTGCGACTATCCATGGCCAAAGGAAGCGAAATGGTGAAGCAGCTCCCGCATCCTTGATCCGACTCGACCCAGACTCGTCCTCCGTGCGCTTCCACGACACTCTTGACGAGCGTGAGCCCCAATCCCGTGCCTCCGTACTCGCGAGTCGAAGACGAGTCCACCTGAAAAAACGGCTCGAATATCCGGGTTTGCTTGTCCTTGGCAATGCCAATCCCGGTATCGCGCACTCGGATACAAACGTTGGCGCCGGAGCGACCACTGCCCGCCGCAACGCCCACCTCGGGTTGCCCGCCTCCAGCGCCTACCTCCTTCTGGATGGCAGCGCCTGCTTCCGTGCTCGCCTCCGCCTCCGCCTCGACCTCGACCCCGACTTCGACTTCGATTTCGACCTTTCCTCCTCGAGGAGTGAACTTGATCGCATTGCCGAGCAGATGAGACACCACCTGCCGGAGCTTCTTGCGATCCCCGAGCACGGGAGGAGCATTGATCCGTGCCGGTAGCCGCAGCAGCAGCTCCTTGCGCCGTGCTTGTTGACTGAGCGATCCAACGATCGGCGCCAGCAGATCCCACAGGTCTATTGGCTCGTTGACCAGCCTGAGGCTGCCAGCCTCCAGCCTGGAGACATCCAGCAGACTCCCGATGATCTGCAAGAGCTGGTCGCCCTTCTCCATGATGGTCTTGACGTATTCCCGCTGCTCTTCGTTCAGAGGGCCGGCCAAGCCTTCGAGGAGCATCTCCGAATAGCCGATGACGCTCGTGAGCGGTGTCCGCAGCTCGTGCGAGACAGTGGACAGAAAACTGGTCTTCAGCCGATCCGCCTCTTTGAGTCTCTCCACCATCTCGGCGAGCCGCTGGTTGCGGTCTTCGAGCGCGGCGTACGCTCGGCTCAGCTCGGAAGGATTGGCCTGGTCAGCGGCGCGCTGGCCTTGAACGGCGGAGAGGAGCGCCGCCACCACCCGGCCAAGATGCTCGGCGATTTGCCGGATCCCGTCTCTCGCCGGTACGGCTGGCCCAACCACCATGGTGAGGGCGGGCAGCCCTTTCTCGGTGATTCGCACGAGCTGGCAATTCCCCTTGTCACAACCGCAGGTCGCAGCGCAGACGACGCCGCTCCCGCTCCATCCACTCGACCGGATCGCGTGAGCAATTCTCTCCTTGCAGCCATCGGATCCATCGGATCCAACGGATCCAACGGATCCAACGGATCCGTCGTGACAATCCGGGACAGCGACCGCCAGCACGTCCCCCTCGTCCTCGACGAGCGTCAATTCGAGATCGTGGAGCAAGGCGCTACTGCTCAGGATCTGACGGAGTGCCTCCCTGGTTGTCGGTTCGGCGAGAGGAATCGACCGTTCGCGGGCCGGTGGATCATGCACGGGCATCAGTTTAACAAATCTGGAGCGCCGTCAAGGGTGGCCTTTGCTCCTGGAAACGAAGTACATGGCAACGGCAAAACCTACCACGACGAGCAGGAAGAATGCTGCCAGCATTTGCAGCCAGCCGCGAAAAGCGATGAGCGCGGCGCCTCTCTGTCGTTGCGGCTTGAGGGCAGAACATAGCGCCAGCGCCTTGACCTGCCGGAGACGGCTGGCACAGACCGGGTCGTCGGCGCCGTGTTTGGCAAGAGCAGCGCGGTAGCACCGCGCAGCGTACGCGAGCGTGCCAGCCTTGCGGCAATGAGCGAGAAAAGCTTCGTGAGCGCCGTCGCTGCCCCACGACTTCTCGCACTCCGACCACAGCGAGGCAGCAACGCGGGCCGCGTCGATGGCGATTTCCTTTCCTTCGCCGTCGTCATCGTCGTTGTCGTTGTCGTCGGCTGCTAGCGAGTCCACAGCGCCTCCCTCATCGGCACTGGAGTGAAGATCAGCACGAACACGACGAGCACGAGCCAGAACAGGGCGCGTCGCGAAGCAGACAGTGGCTCCGATCCCACTGCTGGATGATATAGGCCCCCGGAAAGACGGCGCAAGCCAAGGATCAGACCGGCCCAAATGAACCAAGGCAGAGCCGTGCTTGCGCCGTACGTGAGAGATTCGAGCGTGGTGGCACCAGCCCCCCGAGCCTCCAGCGCAAGCACTGTCATTGCGACCACGCCGACCAACAACAGGCCCAGGTGGAGCCAGGGCGAACGACGCTCGTGCTGGTCGCCAAAGAACGCCACGGCAACATGGCCTCCATCGAGTTGCCCGATCGGCAACAAATTGATGAAAGTCACCAGCATCCCAGCCCAGGCTGCCATTGCCACCGGGCCTAGCTGCACGTCAAAGCCATCTGCCGGCAGATAGAGACCCTTCGCCAGCAGCTTGAGCAAAATGTAGAGAATGGAGTTCCCTTCGATCCAGGCGGAATCTTGCAGCGAAGTATCGACGACGGGCGACTGCCACAGGCCCAGCAAGAGAAGAGGGAGCGCAACCGCCAGGCCGGCGAGCGGACCAGCCGCGCCGATGTCCATCAACGCATCGCGGCGCTTGATCGGCGACCGCATCCGGATCACCGCTCCCAACGTACCGAAAGCCAAGGGCAGGGGAATGAAATAGGGCAACGAAGCGTCGACTCCGTGGCGCCGGGCCATCAGGTAGTGACCCATCTCGTGAGTCAGTAGAATCGCCATCAGCGTCGCTGCGAACGCGGGGCCCTGGGCAAGATAAGTCGTGCCGCAGGTCGCCAGGAAAAGAACAAGGTGAATTCCATAGCGCCGCCATCTGCATCTGGACGGCGTCTTTCCTGTACCTTCTTGTGGATCTTCGCTCATTCGTCGAAAGGATCCTGGAGCACAAAGCCGTGCTTTTCCAGACGGAGTAGCACAAAACCTCGTGCAATCTCGCCGTTCGGGGTGATTCTGGCAGGGCCACAAGCTCCCTGGCCGAGCGACGTCGCAAGGAGCGACCTGGCCACCTGTGGGCGAAGGAGCACCCCATTCGGTGCTGCCGTTGCCAACGCTCTCCGCCGAGCAGCGAGCAGCAGCAGCGCAGCATCGTGCGCTTCGGCGGCAGCAGTGCTCGGAGGTCGACCGGTGCTGGCCAGAAAACGAACGGCAAATTCCTCCGCTGCCTCCCCGATCTCGCCGTCGTCCGTTCCGGCGAACACGTCGACCACCAGGGCTCCGAGAACCGAGACGCCGCCGTGGGTGGTCAGCCAGGGGTGATGCCATCCTGCCGAGCCAAGTAGTTGCACGAGCGAAGGGATCTGACCTCGGTGCTTGTGCCGTAGCTCCCACAGGTCGGCATCTGCCTCGGTCCGCAGCTCGACGTTGTAGTAGCTCAGATAGCTCGCCA
>JAZDLZ010000256.1:0-5351 GCA_043801535.1 Pseudomonadota bacterium | reverse complement strand
AGCGCCACTCTTGATCCGCCTTCTCGAACCGGAGTCGGATGTACTCTCGCATTTCTGACTTTTCCACAGGACTCAGATGTCTTCGGAGCTCTGCGAGCAGCCGACTCGCACAAACGCGAAGCTGTGTCTCGTCGGGCAATGCCAACTCTCGATGGGCATCCCGGGTGAATTCGAACTTCGTTGCGCCACGCGTTTGCAGAACACCCGTACAAAGACCTCCCATGTCCACTAGTCGGACAGTTCTCGGTGGGTCTCCCAGAAAACTGGCAGCATGCTCGACGGTGGCCTGGACGCACTGATCTAGTTGGATCGAATAGACCGATGGGCGGAGATCCCTGGATCCATCGCGCCGAGTGAACTCCAGCTCGCACAACTCTTCGTCGGAAGAGATGCCAGTGAGCGCACGTCGCTTCAGAATACGAAGGAGCATTCGCCTAGGTCGTCAGGACTTCTGTCGCTGCGCTCCGAACATCCGCGTCTACGTCGTTTCTGGCCACCTTCCCGAGGAGCTGTCGTGCTCCACTGCTCGACATTTGGGCCAAACCGTACACGACTCCTTCGCGCACATATGCCTTCTCGTGCTTCAACAATCCCTCGAAAACCTCAAGGAGTTGCTTTTCCCGCCCCCTGATTCGGCCCGCAATCTCTGCTGCGAACGTAAGCCGCGGCGGTGAGAGGCTCTCGTCTACCAAGAGCGCAAGGAGCTCTGAAGGAGAATGATCAGCGAGGTACTCGAACATCTCTTCGCATGGCTCTGGCCAGCATCGGAGAGTGCCGGCGACGCATTGATGTCGGCTGACTGCCGCGTCCCAACGAGAAGAGGTTGCTGCCGCAGCAGCCGCATGCCCCGCGCCAAAGACAAGTACTGCCGAAAACGTCCAGCGGGCACCCCGGGATGCAGATGCTCGCACTAGGACCTGTTCCCGACCAACCACCTCCTCCAGTCCAATGGGATTCATGACCTGCCTCCCGTCATGTCCCTTGCGAGACCTCGCCATGCTTTCAGAAGAAGCGCGAGAACAGCCGGCGGCATAGTGATCTCGACCAGAGGTTGCACAAGCAGCTCGTCAGTCTTTCCGGCCACCACCGCGTGCCGACTCATCGCTGGAACAGCAACGGGTATGAACGCGCTGAAGCCTGCAGTGCGAACCAGCACTTCGAAGTCGGCATCCATCGTTATGACTGCCGCGTTCTCATTCTCCTCGAGAGGACCGGGAGATGCCGAATCCCAGCCCGGTTCTGCTGTGGCCAGGTCAGCCTCTAGCAGTTGAAGGAAGCTCTCGTTGAACTGAGGGCGTGCGATGAACTGATCCACGGCATAGCGCACTGCAAGAATGCGCTCCACCTTCAGCGGTCGAAGGGGATGCGTCTGAATGAACAGGATCTCTGGCCTTCCGTGTCGGGTTTGTGCGAGGCACAGGTCTGCAGCAAAAGTCTGTGACGGTCGCACTGCCTCGAGATCAACGCTAACGGAGACGGAGTCTTCCGTTCGCACAACTCGAATCGATAGCGGCCCGGCTTGTGCGGGCTGGGCGAGAGCCGAAGTGGCCGTTGCGGAGAACACCCGCCCTTTCCTCTGTCTGCTTGCTCTCCCCATATGACGGAGTGTAGGCAAGCCTGGACTTGCGATCAACCTTGTCGTCTAGGGCCAAGCGCGACACCCAAGGCCAGATTGCCTGCTCCATCTCTACCATGAAGCCATCAAGTCTCCTGCTGCTCCGACAACGCTCCACATGCGCACGGGGGACGTGCAGCGCCCGAAGTGCCTACGCGCGACCAACCGATTCCCTTCCATGCAACCCCGTATCTAGACCATCCGATCGGCTCCCATGAGTCGGTCACTGAACCTGCCGATGTTGTCCACGAAATCCATCACCAGGCAACTGTCCGACCCGCCAAACCGCGGACCTCGCACCCCCCTCCCCACCATCTGCTTGTAGAACACGTAGCTCATTGTTGGCCTGGTCATCAGGATTGTGTTCACCGTCGGGAAATCCACACCCTCTGCGGCAATCCTCACGTTGCACAGAACCTCGATGCTTCCTTCTCGGAATCTCGCGACGACATCGCGCCGCTGTTCGCAATCCATTTCTCCAGACAGGATGCACTCGGACTGCACGTCCGCCCTGGAGAATCGCCGACAGAGATCACCAGCATGCTCCTTGTCGATGGCAAACAGAAGAGCGGAACGTCGGCCATATCTCCGGCGAAGATCCAGATACTCTTCTACGATTTTGGCCTGCCGACTGGGACTCTGGGAGAGCTGACGCAGAAGAGCAGGTGCAACTTCGTGGAAACGATCCATGTATGTCTCGTCTTGCTGGGGTATTTGCCACACGTCCTTCAGATCCACTTTCCAAGGTTTGATCCTGGCAAGGAAGCCTTCCTCGGTCAGCCTGCCCCACAAATCGTTTCCCCAAGTGCCTTGCGGGAAGAATCTAGGGAAGTATTTGTTTTCGTCGGCGTTCGTCCGTTCAGGTGTGGCCGATAGACCGAGACGGCGTAGCTGCCCAAGCCGACCAAGCAGATCTCGCCACGTTGGCGCCGCCACATGATGAGCCTCGTCCACAACAACGGCATAGAGACCGTCAGGGCGGGCACTCCTGAAGTGCGTGGCCGTCACCCCGTTCCTGTCCAGCGATTGAACCGAGGCCACCACCAAATCCCCATTCAGCGATTTCCACTCTGTCGGACAAGTGCCATAGAAACCGCTCAATGTGAAACAGGCAGCCTGATTCTCCGACGGCCTAGCCTCGAAGGCACAGGATTCCACTGCTTCCACAACTTGATCCAGCAGCTCCTCACAGTGTGCAACCCACAACGCACGGCGTCCTTTCCCAATCACGTTCCCCAGAATCCATGACACGGCCACTCGTGTCTTGCCGCCGCCTGTTGGGAGGCTAATGATTAGACCCTCCCCAGGCTCTGCCACCTTGCGCTCGATTACTTTCAGCGCCTCCCGTTGATGATCAACAAGCTCGCTTGGTTCGTCGGTACCACAGATCGTCCGCACCCCCTGAAGCCTCGCCGAGGCTGGCTCTACCGGCGGACGAGCTGCGGGCATGCTCCGACTGGTGACACGACGGCCGGCGGCAGACTCAAGATGGGCCGCCATCATGTTGCGCAGAGCATTGGCATTGCTGCCGGTGTGCTGAATGCCGTGTTCGTCGGCGAGCCACCGTAGTTGCCATGCGTCGAGCTGGCGCATGACGTCGATCGTATTGATGAGACCGGCACGGATGGTCTTCTTGAGCCGTTCGTTCAGCACGTCCATCGTGCCATTGACTTCGCAGCCAACGCTTCGAAGAACCGCCCGCCGCTTTTCATTCGTCAGATTGAAAAGCACATCGTCGAAAAGAGCGGAGCGTTGCTCGTCGGTCGACACGGAAATGGCAACACGGGGTGACCATTCTCTTCGCTCGGCCGGCACTGCTGGAGATGCAGAAAAACGAGCGGCCAGGGTGTTGCGGAGATCATTGGTATCGCTGCCGGTGCATTCGATCCCGTGTTCGTCGGCGAGACGACGTAGTTGCCATGCGTCGAGTCGCTGCACGAGGTCAAGCGTGTCGATGACGCCAGCCCGGATGTTTTTCTTGAGTCGACGGTTCAGAACCTCCTGCGTGCCATCGGCTTCGCAACCACGGTCTCGGAGCAGTGCCCGACGGCCATCGATCGTCAGGCAGGAGATCATGGCGTCAAGAAGAGCGGAGCGTCGATCGTCGATCGACACTTGGATAACGGCGCCGGGTGACCATTCGCTTCTCTCGGCCGGTACCGTTGCAGACTCCTGCGTCTGCACTGTCGGCACGACCCGTTCCGGCGACAAAGAAGCAGCGGCACCGTAGCGCGCCAACAATTGCTCTTCTTCGATACTGGGAGCAGGTCTTGCAGTTGGTGGCACATAGGGCACTATCTTCACTTGCACCAGCGATTGTTCTTCGTCAGAATGTGTCGACGCTGCGGTCACAGTCTGCGTCAGGGCGACCGAATCCGTCTGTCCTGCTTCGAGGGATGCTTGCTCATGGTCGAAATCGTCGGCATTCGCAGGGCGGCTTGTAGAATTCAGAGACTCGAACCAGTCGAATAGCTCACGAGCGACGCTCGAACTGTCCGGAACGGGAACAAACAAGCCGAGTTCTCGATTGCTGGTGAGTCCCCCCAAGGTGAGATTCGCCGAACCGACTGTTGCCCAGAGAAAACCTGTACGGCTTCGGATGAGCCACGCCTTCGCATGAATTCGTCCCATGCCGGCTTCGCGTCCAGTGGGCACGACACGGATCTGTTCTGAAGCTCCCAGCCGATCGAACCAGGCAATAGCTTCCTTTGTGAGCTGGTTTGATCCGTCACCACCCAGAATGACTACAGCCCCCTTGCTGACAAGCTCCTGAAATCGGGGGCAGTGTCCTGCGATTAGCCTCAACCCTCCCTCGCTGACGTAGCCCGACACAACCCGGACGTCCTCGGCCTCTTCGACAAGGCTGCACAGAAGGTCGAGGTGTTCTCGCGGTTCCTCGAGCACCCGAATGGGATGGACGCAATGCGAAGGAGCCGGGCGCTCAATCTCTTGGAGAGTCTCTCGACAACAACGAGCAGGCTCCAAGTGGCCGTTCGCCAGGGCATCTCTCTCCTCGGGGGCTTCAACGACCTCTTGGCAGACGCCGGCATTGCTTACCGCGGCGCCTGACGAACGAGTGGCAAACGTCGAAACTGGCACGGGCGACGACGAAGAGGGATCAGGGGCAGAAACGCAAGTCGCTCGCAGCTCGCGCTCCCGTCTTTCCGCAGCTTCGACCGATTCCTGCCGGCATTTCGCCAGCAGATCCTCCCTCTCCGTGTCCGTCATCCCTTGCTTTCGTCCGCCAGCAGGCTCGCTGATCGCCGATGTCGGGGTCTCTGCCGGACCGCATGAGCTAGCCAGCCCTGCGTACCGCACAACGTCGATTGCCGGTCCTGCCGCAGCCAGTTTTTCTCTCTCTGCACTCGTAGTCTCCTCCCGCCGCACCCAACTCCTGTTCGCAAATGACCGAGCCGTCCCCTCCTCCTCTTCTTCATCTTCATCTTCGTCTTCGTCGCTGTCCTCGCACTCTTCGGTGCAAAGACATCCGACGCGAACCTTGCACTTGCGGCCGAGCGGGCGCTCATCAACCTCGGAAGGTTCCCAACAATCGACATAGACCATGCGTGCAAGCTGGCGCAAATGATCGACCGGACTCGCCTTCAGGTACGTGAAACCAGTCGGCCGCTTGTCGATTTCCCATTCGCAGACGTCGAGTGCTCGGACCAAATCCTCCTTGCGGAGATCCTCGATAAGCTCGTCGGCATCCTCGTATGAATCGCAGAGAGCGTCGATC
>JAZDLZ010000255.1:0-6174 GCA_043801535.1 Pseudomonadota bacterium | reverse complement strand
CGCCCACTGATCCCTGCAGGTCGCCTAGAGCACCCCCTAAAACGGCGATAGTGACCACGAGCGCAGCGCGGCTTCGCCGCGCGGAGCGAGTCGCGGCGCTGCACCAATTTGGTGGTCGCCCGGGAGATGACGCGCCGCGGTCCCCCTCCTCGGCGAGGGAGGACCCGTCGGAGGTCTCCTCCGACGGGGGGCGGCGAGGGCTCGCAGCTGCCCCTAGATCGAGGGGCGGAGGGGTGGTCTTGAGGCGCGCTAGCGCCGGATCAGGGATCGCCGCAGGTACTAGACTGCGTGCTCCAACCATTCTTTCCTCCGTTCGCTGAACACCAAGGGCAGTCTGCGTTGACGATTCACGGGCAACGCGAGGCAAAGCGTAGCTCCATGTGTTCCTTCGAGTTGATTTTTACCCATTGGGCGTAGGCGATGTGGACCGTCCCATCGGTATCGACTCCCAACGAAGGATCCCAGAGAGATTCGGAGCTATCGACCGTGGTCATTCCCCAGTTTCCAGCGAACGACGGCCGATAGGCATACCTGAGCGCACCGCTGTAGTAGGTTCGATAGGCAATATGGACCTCGCCGCTGGCATTGGCGGCAATCGAGGTCTCCCAGCCGACTTGATTGATGTATTCCGTGTCGACGTCTACCAAGTCCCACGCGCCTCCGCCGGCCGCTCTGTAGGCGTACCTGAGCCAGCTCGCTCCGCCGTCGGAGAACACGGGATAGCTCACGTGGACTCCGCCATTGCTGTCGACGGCAAGTCCAGCTCCTACAGCGTCACTGGCAGTATCGTCGACTACGGTCAGCGACCAAGGCTCGCCGAGTGAAGGCCGATAGGCGTAGCGCAAGCCATCGTTGGTGTAGTCGTAGTGCACGATGTGAACGCCGTCTTGGTGGTCGAGAGCGATGGCGGTGAAGCCGCCTACCTGATTGGTTGCCTCCACGACCTCGGGCTTCCAGACTTGTCCTTCTCCATACGGACGATAGGCATACTTGAGGTCATCGTTGGTGTAGTCCTGATAGCTGATGTGCGCTCCGCCAGCGCTGTCGACCGCAATCGCGGTATACCAGCCAGTGCGGCCGCCAGGCAGAGTGTCGACCGTCTGCGCGTACCATTTGCCGTCGAACTGCCGATAGGCAACGCGCAACTCGTCGCTGTCTTCTCCGGTGGGACACTTGGCGCTGACAATGACAACCTGGTTGGAGGCCGCGATTTCGGTATGCCCGCAGGTGGCGCCGAGCTCCGGCAACAATCTAGTTGTCCATTGCCCCGCTGGTGTTCGATGAGCGTACTCGAGAGCATCGTCATCGTCATTGATGTAGACGAGGTGGGCACCGCCTGCGGGATCGAGTGCCATCCTGCTGCCGAGTCCAACGTGTCTGTCGCCAATGACTGTCTTGGTGTACCACTGGCCGCTAGCACACGAACCGCAGACGTTGGACACGCCTGTTATCCCGCAAACCGCTCCGCCATCGCAGACGCCGCAGTAGATCGACCCGGCGCACCCATCGGAGACGGTGCCGCAGTTCTTGCCCTCGGCTTCGCAGGTGGTCGGTTCGCACAGCTCGGCGCACACGTTCGGCACCCCGCCGCCGCCGCAGGTATTCGGCGCCTCGCAAGCGCCGCATTCCAGCTTCCCGCCGCATCCGTCGTCGAACGTCCCGCAGTCCTTGCCCGCGGCCGCGCAGGTGGTCGGGGTGCACCCGCAAACACTGTCCACCCCGCCGCCGCCGCAAGTCTGCGGCGCGGGGCACGAGCCGCACTCCAAGCTACCGCCACATCCGTCGGCGATAGTGCCGCAGTTCTTTCCCGCTGCCTCACAGGTCGTCGACTGACAACCGCCGTCGCTTCCCCCGTCGCTACCCCCGTCGCTCCCGCCATTGGTTCCCGCATCGTCTCCGCCGTCGACGATGAAAGGCGAATCGGTCGGCAGAACAGAATCCACGCCCGCCCCGTCCGAGGCAGCATCCACCGGCGTCAGACCGTCCACGGTCGGCAGGCTCGAATCCACCGCTCCATCGACGGCAGCATCGACAGCAGGCGTTTGGTTGCCTGACGTCGCACAACCACACACCAGGATTATCGCCAGGGGTTGCAGAGTCGTTCTTGTACTATTCGTCATCGCTTGCAGAGCCTCCTCTTGCTTTGCCAATGCAAGGCGGACGGATGCTTAGCACACCGAGGAATGTCGAAAAATGGACGGGTTGCGCCATTTTCGCTTCGACGCTGCAAGCCGGTCACTGGCTGGCCCCCCGACTCCCAATGCCAGTCACTTAGGCAGCCTCGGTGGTCGGGGGCGGGCAGCTTTTCGGCGAGCAGTGTTTTTGCCCGCTCGCTCAAACAGTCCTCGGCTCCGCGGATCGACACGCACGGAGTTCCATGGACGTGGTTGTCCGTTCGAATCGTGGGGTGCCTTTCCGTCGGCCTGCGAAACTCGCTCGCGTTCAAAACACTGCTCGCCGCGCAGCCCGCCCCCTCAACCCGGGCTGGCGAAGAACCTCTGGGATTTCGCGCTCATGGCTCCTTAAGTGACTGGCATTGGTGCTAGTCTAGTTTCCTCGTTTCACTGCTGTTCCCGCGCTGCCATCGGACCGACTGTTTCCACGCGCTCCGTCACCGCCACTGCCACTGCCACTGCTGCCGCCATCCTGACGAGTGTTTCGTCCACTCGCTCCCCCGTCGTGCTGATGAGGAGCACGGACGTTGGCTGCCCCATCGCCGCCGCGTCCCTTGGCGCTCCCACTGGCCTCGGAACGGCTGCTGTTGCCGTCGGCACTCTCCGGCGTCCGATTTTTGCTCTCCCTGGCATCGGGGGTGCGACCGCTGCTACTGCTGCCGCTGCCGCTTCCTGCCTCGGCCGGGACGTTGGCTCCTGTCCCACCCCCTGAGCTAGCGTCTCGCCGTATTTCGAACCGTTCCAGCACTTTCTTCTCGATGGTAGTGAACACTTCGGGATGATCGTGCAGATAGTCCTTGGCGTTTTCCCGTCCCTGACCGATTCTCTCGCCGCCGAAGGAGTACCACGCCCCGCTCTTTTCGACGATCCCGTTCTCGGCAGCGAGATCGAGGAGGTCTCCTTCGCGAGAAATGCCGAGCCCGTAGGTGATGTCGAATTCCACCTCGCGGAACGGCGGTGCGAGCTTGTTCTTGACTATTTTCACCCGCGTGCGCGATCCGACCGTTGCTTCACCCTGCTTGATTGCGCCGACGCGACGAATATCGAGCCGGACCGAGGCATAGAACTTCAGGGCGTTGCCGCCGGTGGTAGTTTCGGGGTTGCCGAACATGACCCCGATCTTCATCCGCATCTGGTTGATGAAGAGCACCAGCGTATTGGACTTGGAGATTGTGCTCGTGAGCTTGCGCAGCGCCTGGCTCATCAGGCGGGCCTGTAGGCCCATGTGCGAGTCGCCCATGTCCCCTTCGAGCTCGGCGCGCGGGGTGAGCGCCGCGACCGAGTCGACGACGATGATGTCGATTGCGCCGGACCGTACCAACAGATCCGCGATCTCCAGGGCTTGCTCTCCGCAATCCGGCTGGGAAACCAACAAGTCGTCGGTCTTCACGCCAAGCTTGCGGGCATAGCTAACATCGAGGGCGTGCTCGGCGTCGATGAAGGCACAGATTCCGCCAAGCCGTTGCGCCTCGGCGATCGCGTGCAGCGCCAAGGTCGTCTTGCCGCTCGATTCGGGGCCGTATACCTCGACCACCCGTCCCCGCGGTAGTCCCCCGCAGCCGAGGGCAATGTCGAGCGCTAGCGAACCGGTAGGGATGACCTTGACTTCTGGCGGTGGGTGATCGGAGCCCAGGCGCATGATAGCGCCCTTGCCGAATTGCTTCTCGATCGTGCCTACTGCCAGGTCGATGGCTTTTTCACGTTGTTGGTTGTCCACCATTGGTGTTGGGCTCCTCGCTGTCTGCTGAATCAACTGAATTAACTACTAGCTCCCGGGTCTGACGTTCGTCCTTGTTGCTGGTCGTGCCAGCAAGCGGGATTCTGGCAATGACCAGGTATTCCGAGCCTTTGGGTCGCAGCTTGCTTTCGTAGAGCACGACTTCCCTTATCGCTGAACGTCCGAAATCGATGCTCTGGTAGGCGGGCAGGAATTCCTCGAGGCCTCCGCCTTCCTTGATACGGGCGATGGTGACGTGCGGTGAGAACGAGCGCTGCTCTCGAGGGAATCCCAGCTCTTCCATCCATTGTTCCACTCCCGTGGCGAGTCTATCGAGGTCGCCAGATGAGTCATCGATTCCAGCCCAGAGCACCCGCGCCGATCTGGGATTGGGAAAGGCTCCGACACCACGGGCAATGACCTCGAACGGTTGTTGGTCGCGAATGCCGCGCGCAACCACGTCACGAATCGCAGCGGTAGCCTCGGGCTTGGCCCAACCCAGAAATTTCAAGGTAATGTGCATGCTGGGTGGAGGCACCCACACGGCACGAAGCCTGCTCGCGGTCGCTCGCCGGAGCTCGCTAGCCACATCGGAGATTCGGCGGGTGGTGGCAATGGACAGGTGCGCAGCTAGAAACAGCCTCTTTGGCGCGGTGGACGTATCGACGTTTCCGTCGTCTTTGGTATCCGTGCTGGTGTTTGCACCGGCACCGGCACCGGCACCGGCACCGGCATTGGCATTGGCATTGGCATTGGCATTGGCATCGGGATTCATGTTGGTATTCATAGCAGCAGCCTGGGTTAGAGCTCGTTGAGTATCGTGTACATTGTCCAGTAGGCGGCACGTTTTCTTACTGCATCGCGATCGCCAGGGAGGATGTAGTGACGGTGGCATTCCTTGCCGGTCGCGCTGACCACTGCGAGGTGTACGGTACCTACTGGTTTTTCTGGCGTTCCTCCCTCTGGTCCGGCAATTCCAGAGACGGCCGCCGCAATCGTTGCGCCCGAACGAGCGAGCGTGCCCCGAGCCATCTCCAGCGCGCACTCTTGTGACACAGCGCCAAAATGTGCCAGCGTGGCTGCGCTGACGCCAAGATCCCGCTGCTTGGCCTCGTTCGCATAGGTGATGTACCCGCCGAGAAAGTAGCGAGAGGAGCCAGGCACGCCGGTAATCAAGCTTCCGATCATTCCGCCGGTACACGACTCGGCAAGGGCCAAGGTCGCCTTGCTTTCGTGGAGCCTACGTCCGAGCACGAGCGCAAGACTATCCGAACCTGAGCCATAGGAGGCGCTGCCTAGCCTGGCGCGTGCCTCGCGCTCGAGCGCGTTCGCCTTCTCTGCCGCGGCATCCCGGCAGGCATCGACAACGACGATCTCGACCAGGATCTCCGGGCACACTGCCTGGTAGTGAAGGGTTGCGCCAGGAACGGAGTCGGCAAGACCGATCAGACGTTCGCCAACAATTGATTCACCGAGCCCGAACACGCGCAGTACGCGCCGTTCGTGCGGCACTCGGCCCGGCATGAGGGCAATCCTTGGTGCCACTGCCTCGGTCCACAGAGCGCGCAGCTCGGTGGGAACGCCAGGAAGGCAGATGATCGTTGCCGGCGACGGCTCAACGCGGTTCTGCGGTGACCCGGATGGCGATCCGTGCGCCTCTTCCCCGACGACGACCACGAAGCCTGGTGCAGCGCCAACCGGGTTGGGCAGTGGCTCGGCACCACGGGGAAGGCGAGCTTGGCGCTCGTCACTAGCCGTGGGTCGTCGACCCCAGCGTGCGACTCGCTCGCGGATTCTGGCGAGCGAATCGTCGTCGGTGATTGGATCGACACCCAGCAATTCGGCGAGCGCGTCGACAGTGACATCATCGGAGGTTGGCCCGAGCCCCCCCGAGACCAGCACGAGGTCTGCCCGGGCGAGCGCCAATCTGGCCGCGCTCACGATGTCTTGCCGTTGGTCACGGCAGCTAGTCATCCAACTAGTGGCAATACCGAGATTCCACAACTCCTCGGCGAGAAACTGGGAGTTGGTATCGGCGATCTCGCCGCGACACAATTCGTCGCCGATGGTCACTATTTCTGCCGAAAGCTGCAGCATGGCGCGATGGTACTCGAGCACGTAGCCGGCGCCTACTGGTTGCGAGGGGGGTGTGAACAAAAGCCGTTGGTTGTGCTGTTCCCTGTGCCTAGTCCCTAGTTCCTTGTTCCATTCCTCTTTCGAGGTGCTATTCTCGCCGCAGCAATCGGCGGCGCGACGGTGACATGGCACTCCAATGAATGGCCG
>JAZDLZ010000253.1:0-3572 GCA_043801535.1 Pseudomonadota bacterium | reverse complement strand
AAGGAACTAGGGACTAGGCACAGGGAACAGCACAACCAACGGCTTTGATTCACACCCAGGGTTGGGAACAAGGGGGTGCTCGTGCTCGGAATCCTGCGATTCCGTGGTGCAGCCTAGTCTTGCTCTTTAATCTTGGTCTCTGGCGGGCAAGCGCAACTCGAGCAACTCGACTGGCTTCTCGCTCGAGCAATAGTCTTCTCGATCAGCGTTCGCAATCCTTCCGAGTCGATCGGCTTTACCAGATAGCCATGGATGCCATGATCCCGGATCGCTGCTTGAAGCTCGCACGAATCGCTGAAACCGCTGATCAACACTGTCACGAGCGACGGGTAGCGATTCCCGAGCGCCTCGATGAGCTCGATCCCGCTCATCCTTGGCATCTTGTGATCGGTTATCAGGACTTCGTAGTCACCCTCGGCAATCCTCTGAAGCGCCTCCTCGCCGCTCAAGGCGCGCGTCACTTTGAAGTCGGCGCGCAACGCCCGCTCGAAGAAATCGAGCATGTCTGGTTCGTCATCGACTACGAGGAGCTTGGGCTTCACCTTCGTGCCTTTTCAACCTATGGTAGCGAGCCAAGGTGACTAATTCAAGGGCCGCGTGGGCCGGCCATCTTGGCTGTCAATCTTGGACTATGCGAGCCGGTTCGCTATCATATTTTTCACTGTAAACTCGATTGCGGCGGCGCCGCGGAGCTAACAGCAAGGAGCGCAATTGCCTGGCCGCCAGTTTGGTCCGTATCGCCTTGTCCATCAGATAGCCACTGGTGGAATGGCAGAAGTCCACCTTGCCAGAGTACGTGGAGTCGGGGGCTTCGAGAAGTACGTCGCCCTCAAGATGATCCATCCCAACTTCTCGTCTGATGAGCGCTTCGTCCAGATGTTGATCGACGAAGCCAAGATATCGGTCCAGCTCCAACACACGAACATTGCGCAGATCTTCGATCTGGGTCGGGTCGGCGACACCTGGTACTTGACGATGGAATTCGTCGACGGCTGCGACCTCTATCGGATCCTGCGCAAGGTTTCGGAGAGGGATCGCGCGATCCCGATCGACGTCGCGCTCTTTATCGCCAAGGAGGTATTGAGCGGGCTCGACTATGCCCATCGCAAGAGTGATAGCTCAGGAAAGCCTCTCGGTATCATCCACCGCGATATCTCTCCCCAAAATGTGCTGATTTCCCATGCTGCCGAGGTCAAGATCGTCGATTTCGGCATCGCCAAGGCCTCGATGAGGGCACGCCAGACCGCCGCAGGAGTGATCAAAGGCAAGTACTACTACATGTCGCCCGAACAGGCGTGGGGAGATCCGCTAGACAACCGGACCGACGTTTTTTCCTGCGGCATCCTCCTCTACGAGATGCTTGCCGGCCAAATGCTGTATTTGGAGGAGGATCTTCACCGTCTCCTCGATATGGTGCGAAGGGCAGATATCCAGCCGGTATCAGTCAAGCGTCCAGACTGTCCCCGCAAGCTCGAGCAGATCGTGATGAAGGCTCTGGCCAAGAAGCCAGACCATCGGTGGCAGACCGCCCACGAATTGGGCTCGGCACTGGAATCGTTCCTGAACACGTCGTTTCCCGAGTTCGCGCCCTCCCGGCTGGGGGCCCTGATGAAGGAAATCGCCGACTGGTCTACCAACAGTGGCAACAGTGGCAACAGCGGGAACAGGAGCGAGGAAGACAGCCCGATCGAGAGCTCCGAACCTCGCGTCACCAGAGGGCTCGTCCAGGGTGCGCTGCTTTCCCGAGGCGAGTTCACCGACACCAACAGCGTGATCTTTCGTCTGGCAGACGTGGGAGTCGGGGCGAGGCGGCACAGTGGAGACGAAACAGTGCGCCCAGCCCGGGCGGTGCAACTCGCCAAGGGAAGAGGAATGCGGGCAGTGCGCATTCCTTCGAAGACTGCTGCGCAGAAGAAGCCTGGCTCCCGGCAAAGCGATGGACGAGCATCTCACGTATCGACCTCGGCCATCCGGATCGCTGCCGAGGACCGCACGCGGCCGGCGGGAAAAAGATCTCTCCTGGACGGCTACGACGAGGACGAATCGACGGTGGTGTCGGCAACGCCTTCATTCGAAGACGTCGGAGACGAGGAGGACGAAGAAGGCAGCCCGGCCGACGAAATTTTCGGGTCTTTGCCTTCGGTCGCCGAACGTAGGGAGACCAACGAGTACCTCGACGAATTCGTTCACAGCGGCGAAATCACCATCGGTCCGCGTTCCAAGGCCCAGCCGATCGCCGACGACGACTTGGAGGACCAGGAAACCGAGCAGAGGCGAGAAGCACGAGCACGAGCACGGGAAGGAGATGCAACCAGTGTCGATACCAATGCTCCACCTCCGCTGGACGACGACCTCACTACCCAGCAAACAATGGTCGAGAGGCACGTGGCTTCCCGCGGTGTGTCCGTCGCTCCTTCTGTTCATCCAGCCCTTTCCGCCAAAAATCCACGACCAGCCGTTTCAGCCCTGACCAAACCACGACCGTCGAGGCGCACTCCCTTGATGGGGTTGCTGAGCGTGCCGGAAAACGCGCCTTCATGGGCTATCCCAGCCAAGGCTAACAGCGATGGAGCGTCGATTCCGATTTTCTCCGACGGAGCAGACAGTGCAGATCCCGGGCACGGAGCGGCGGCGGAAGACGGCAAAGGCGGCGCGCCGGTGCCATCAACGGACATGGCGGCTGCTCCGCAGTCGAGCCCTGCGCCGGCACCGGATTGGCCAGCGTCTTCCGGAGCACCAGCCAATGCCCAGCCGGACTTGCCCCTCGGAGACGGCTTCTCATCCTCTGGACTGGCGAACCCGACAGGGAGCACCGGCGCAGGATCCTTGCTCGGGAACGAGCCACCTTGCCTGGTCACCGATCAACTCAAGACGTCTTCGGGCAAACGAGCACTGTTGGTATTGGGAAGTATTGTGCTCGGAGCCGCCATTCTCGCTCTATACCGGGATATCAATCCCGGCGAGACCCGACCAGCCGTCTCCGCAGTGGAGGTAATCTCCATTCCCCCCGGGGGTGACGTTACCATCGACGGCAAGCACGTCGGACTTGCACCCATAGCAATGAGCGGCATCGAGCCGGGAAGCTCCATCAGGCTACGGGTGGAAATGGCCAAACACGAGCGATGGGAACGTCAGGAAACCATTTCGACGCAAGGAGGCAAGACAACGGTCGTGGCCATGCTGAAGCCAATCGTCGCCACTCTCGTCGTCGAGAGCCGGCCAGCGGGAGCAGACGTGCTCATCAACAATATTCCGTCGGGGACTACCCCTTTCACCAAAGTGGACGTCGACCCGTTCGTGCCAACTACGGTGGAAGTGCGCCTGTCCGGCTACAAGGCGGAGCGCCGCGAGCTCGTCTGGAGGGAGAAGCGCACCGACAGGATCGACATCGTGCTCATCCCGGCGAAGCGCCGATCGCCGCAATAGGGGGTGTGTCCCGGGGAGTCGACGGCGATTGCTCGATCGACGGTGGCCAACCGATTGATTTGATCCGGGATTCCGGCCGCCTATTCAGGTGCGAGCCGTACCGGGGGGGCTGTTCCAGTTCCTGGTTCCTTGTTCCCTTCGTCGTC
>JAZDLZ010000217.1:0-3350 GCA_043801535.1 Pseudomonadota bacterium | reverse complement strand
CCTCGCTGCCCGACGAGCAGGGTCGGCCTTCTGCAAGAAAAGCTCTAACAACGCCCCGAATACGTCTTCAAGCCGAGCCTCGGGACATTGGGCTGCAAGGAGCATCCGGCCTTGCTCTAGCCATTGGATAATCTGAGTGCTCGCCACGAAGGAGACCTTCCAGTCATCCGCCGACACCGGAGTGATCGAGTCGGGGTTCCGCTCGCGCGCCCACTGAGCGCATTGCGCCCGGGTAGGTTCGCTCGACTGCTCGACAGGGCCAGCCTCGAACAGCGAGGGACTTTGCGCGCCGAGCAAGGCTTCCTCGGTCCGACACACCTGGATCGCGGCCTTGACCGTAACATCGGCGACCAACGCCTCAACCTCTGCCCGGGTCTTGCCCTTGGCAGATTCGATCAGTTGCTCTTTGTTTTCCTCGGTCAGGTGGGGCGCGAGTCGACCGATCGCGCTGAGCGTCATCTCGCGGCGTTCGAAGGCTGCCAGAAGTTCGGGGTGAGACTTGATGGCCTTGACTACCTGGAGACGCAGACCGATCTCAGACTCGGACAGACGGAACACCTTCAAGCAATACTCCCAAAGATTGTGGAAGCCGTCCGCGATGTACAGGTGGCGGCGATCATACTCGACTAGATGCCGAAGTAGATTCGCGGTAACGCTGCGCTCGACCTCTGCGAGATGCTTGAGCCGTGAACGCTGCGTGCGCCGGACCAAGCCGGCCACCATTCCGATGGCAACCCGGCCACCCATTCCGGAGCAAGCCGGCCACCCTGCCGGAGCAAGCCGGCCACCCCTTGGCGGGTGGCGGAACCGGCCGGGCCTAACGCCTAAGCGTTAGGGACCCAAGGGCTCAACAAGCGACGCTGGGCAACACAGTCTCATAGGACCGACCCAAAGGAGGTCCTATGGCATATGAGAGGTTGCCCATGCGAAAAATCACAGACGTCCTGCGGCTGAAATATGCGAGCCATCTTAGCGCTCGCGAAATCGCTCGCAGTTGCAGCATCGCCCGCAGCACTGTCGCCGAATATCTTCGGCGAGCCCAAGCCGCCGGCTTGAGCTGGCCGCTTCCCCTGAACTTGTCCGAGGCGGATTTGGAGGCGCGGCTCTTTCCCGCCACGCCAGTATCTGCTGCTTTGGTGCAGCGCCCCTTGCCCGATTGCGAGCACATCTACAACGAGCTGCGCTCGCATAAAGACGTCAGCCTCACCCGCTATCAGCTTTGGGATGAATACAGGGGAGCTCATCCGGATGGTTACGAATATTCCCAGTATTGCGAGCTTTACCGACGGTGGTTGGGCCAACGTGATTACTGCATGCGCCAAGAGCACAAGGTCGGCGAGAAGTTCTTCGTCGACTATCGCAAGGGACCGCGCATCGTTAATCCCGAGACGGGTGAGCTCATTGAGACCCTCCTTTTTGTCGGCGTCTGGGGCGCCTCCAACTTCACCTATGCAGAAGCCAGTTTGACCCAGACGTTGCCGCACTGGACGGGCTCTCACGTGCGTGCCTTCCAGTATTGCGGTTGCGCTCCTCACGTCCTAGTGCCCGACTGCCTCAAAAGCGGCGTGACGAAGGCGTGCTTTTATGAGTCGGAGGTGAATCGTTCCTACGCCGAGATGGCTGAGCATTACGGTTGCGTCATCGTGCCGGCCCGTCCGAAACATCCGCGTGACAAAGCCAAAGTCGAAGGGGGCATTTTGATAGCGGTCCGATGGATACTCGCCGTCTTGCGCCACCGCGAGTTCTTCAGTCTTGCCGAGCTCAACGCCGAGATCGCGAAGCTGCTCGAGAAGCTCAACACCCGCCCCCTGAGAAAACTCAAGAAATCTCGCCGAGAGGTGTTTGAAAGTCTCGACCGGCCCAATGCCCTGAAGCTGCCCGATAGTCACTACGAGTACGCCGAATGGGGCCATGACACCGTCGAACGCGACTATCGCATCACCGTCGAGAAGCACACCTACAGCGTGCCCTTTCGCTTGCTGCGCCAACGCGTGGACTTCCGGCTGACGGCGAGCACCCTCGAAGTCTTCCACAAAGGCGAGCGCGTCGCTGCCCACGCCCGGTCTTTCGTCGAGCATGGCGACACCTATCTCCAAGAGCACATGCCGCCCGCGCACCAGAAGTACGCCGGCTGGACACGGGACCGAGTCGTGCAGTGGGGCGCCGAGATCGGGCCTTCGACGGCCCTGTTGGTCGGGACGATCCTGGAGAGCAGGCTGCGTCTCGAGTTGGGCTTGAGTTCGTGCTTTGGCATTTTGAAGCTGGCCAAGAAGTTCGGCCGCGATCGCCTGGAAACGGCGTCGTGTCGAGCGTTGAAATTCAACACCTGTTCGTACCGATCCATGAACGCCATCCTGGCCGGCGGCCTCGACCGCCTGCCCGAGGTCGCGTCAGGGCCGTCCCCGCTGCAACCCCTCTTGCCCTTCCATAAGAACGTTCGCGGCAAGGAATACTACCACTGAAAGGAGAAAGAACATGCTCAACGAAATGACGCTCAACATCCTGCAACGCCTCAAACTCTTCGGCATGGCGCGAGGTCTGGAGGAACGCCTTCATAACCCGCAGCACGCCGAACTCAGCCATGCGGAATTCGTGGGCCTGCTCGTCGAGGACGAGAAGACCCACCGGGACAACAAGAGGCTCAAACGTCTGCTCAAGAAGGCCAAGCTGAAGTACCCTTCCGCCGCCATGGAGGACATCAACTACCGGCAGGAGCGCGGCTTGAACAAGCAGGTCATGCTGCAGCTGGCCAACACGCAGTGGATCGACCATCACCGCAACGTGTTGTTCACGGGAGCGACAGGCTTGGGCAAATCATGGCTGGCGTGCGCCTTGGGAAATCTCGCCGCGCGCGCGGGCTTTAGCGTGGCTTATCATCGAGCGCCGCGGCTACTGGAGATGCTCCACCAGGCACGGGGCGACGGTTCGCATCTGCGGACGCTCGCGCAGTTGGCCAAGACGCAGCTCTTGATCCTCGACGATGTTCTGTTGACGCCCTTATCCGAGGAGCAGCGCGTTGACTTCTTGGAGATCGTCGAAGATCGTTACGCCGCGGCCGCCACGGTGATCACGAGCCAGTACAGCGCCAAGGACTGGCACGAGCGCATCGGCGATCCCACGTTCGCCGACGCGATCTGCGACCGGCTGTTTCACAACGCCTACAAGATCGAGCTCCAGGGAAAGGAGTCAATCCGAAAGCTCGACGGCCTCGACCAATGCGCGGCTCAATGACGTCACCGGGCATGACCCGCCAGGGAGCACGCGCGCCGCTGAGCGTCGTCAAAAATATCGCGCGACGAAAAAAGGTACGGCAACGACCACGGCACAACGACACGGCAACGGCGCATGAA
>JAZDLZ010000197.1:0-3498 GCA_043801535.1 Pseudomonadota bacterium | reverse complement strand
GACGAGTCGTGCCAGTACAGCACGCCTTGGAGGGGCTCGGCGAGAACGGAAACGAGGTTCTCCGTCGCTTCGTCAAGGCCCGGTTGTTGACTCTCCGGCGTGGCAACGGCGAAGAAAAAGGCGAAGCAGTGCTCGAGTTGGTGCACGAATCGCTGCTGAAGACCTGGACAAAGTTGGCCCGATGGATGGACGACAGCCGCGAAGAGCGGGCTTTCATCGAAGAAACCGGCCAGGCGGCAGACCTGTGGGAGAAGCGCGGGCGCCGGCAGAGCGAGGTCTGGACCGGGGAGGCGCTGCACGAAGCGATGCGAATGCTGGAGCGGTGCCAGTCCAAGCCAGCCGAGCAAACGCAGCGTTTCATTCAGGCAGGCGTCAGGCTGGAACGACGGAGGCAGCGCCGCAAGCGCGCGGCGGTTGCCATGGCGGTTTTTCTTTCGATCGCGGTTGCCTTGGTCGCAACTATTGTCGAACGCGAGACCAGCCGGCAGAAAGAACGAGCCGAGGCGCAGCGGTCGGAGGCGCAACGCGAGGGCGCGCGAGCAGCGCTGGGCCGAGGCGACCTGATCGAGGCCGGTGCCAAGCTTCGTGGCTCGCTGGAAACCCAGGATTCTCCTCTGGGGAGGGCGTTGTGGTGGAGAATGCGAGGGGATGCCCTGGTGTGGAAGAAGGACTTCGGCGCCGCAACGCAGGGCGTGGTCTTCTCGCCCGACGGCGAACGGCTCGCCGTCACCACCGACGAGAAGCTGGTTCATCTCTTGGATAGACAGACTCTGCTCTCTCGAGCGCTGCGGGTGGGCGACGACGAGCTGTGGGCAGTTGCCTTTTCGCCAGACGGCAAGAGCCTGGCCACCGGCTCGATGAGTGGTCGAATCCACCTCCTCGACCTGGAAAACGAATCAGGACGGCGATTGGAGGGTCACAGCGACGCGGTCTTTGGAGTTGCCTTCAGTCCCGACGGCAGGCAGCTCGCATCGGCGAGCTACGATTCGACCGTCCGAGTATGGGATTCCCGTACCGGCACCGAGACCCTGACGCTGACCGGTCACGCCGAACGAGTCTGGACCGTGATCTTCAGCCCAGACGGCAAGACGTTGGTCTCCGCAGGATACGACGGAACAGCAAGGCTCTGGGATGCAGCGACCGGCGCCGCCATCTCCGTCATAAAGGCGGGGCAGAGAGCGCTGTTCGGGATTGCCGCGAGCCCGCGTGGCGACACGCTGGCTACTGCTGGCGCTTCCAAGACGATCAAGCTGTGGAGCATCCCATCAGGCGAGCTGCGTCAGACCATCAACGCCCACGCCGGCATCGTTACTCGCGTTGCTTTCAGTCCCGACGGAGCTCTCCTCGCTTCCTCGAGTCTGGATCGAACGGTACGCCTGTGGGACGTCGCCGGGGCAGATCTGGTGCGGACGATCGGTAGCCACGCCGACGGTGTCATCGGTGTCGAATTCAGTCCAGACGGCAGCTGTCTCGCTTCGGCCAGCCTCGACAAGACAGTACGCCTGTGGCGAACGCACACTCTCGGCCAAGAGGTTTCGCGGCCACCGGTCGGCCACGATGCACCAGTCTTGGCAGTCGCTTTCAGTCATAGCGGTAGAGCTCTGGCCAGTGCTAGCGCGGACCAGACGATCCGCTGGTGGGATGTCGATAGCGGTCGAGAAACGAGAGCCCTCTCCGGTCACAGCGGTTGGATCCCCTCCATTGCCTTCGCCCCCGACGATTCGATCCTGGCGTCGGCGAGCTACGACAAGAGCATCCGTCTCTGGGACGTTGCATCGGGTGACCAATTGCAGTCACTGGCGGGGCACACCAACTACGTCAGTCACCTGGCGTTCAGCCCCGACGGAAAGATGCTCGCCTCCGCAGGCTACGACGCGGCAATCCGTACCTGGGACGCCCGTTCGGGTGCGAGCCAACGCCAGCTACTCGGTCATTCTGGACCTGCACTGGCGATCGCTTTCAGCCCCGACGGTAGTCTGCTCGCTTCGGCCGGCAACGACGGGACAGTCCGGCTCTGGGATTCCCAGACAGGGAGTCTCCTCACCGTTTTTGCCGGGGGGCACACTGGCCCGGTAGCGACCGTCGTCTTCAGTCCCGACGGACGCCTGCTGGTATCGGGAGGGGAGGACCACACTCTTCGACTATGGGATGCCCAGAGAGGCGTTGGCAGGCTCGTGGGAAGACTGCCAGGAAGGATCGCCAGTGTAGCCTTTCGTTCCGACGGAAAGACGTTGGCAGTCGCCAGCGAAGATCGGGCCGTCTCGCTGTGGAGCGTCCTGACGGGACAGGCCGTCGCAATGAACGGCCACAGAGATAGCGTGACTGCAGTCGCCTTCAGCGACGACGGCAGGCTCCTGGCGAGCGGTAGTCGCGATGCCACGGTACGAATCTGGAACGCAGAGACAGGCACTCCTTACTGGCGAGCCCCCTTGATCCTCGCTCTGCCGCCAGAGATGCTGACCCACCTTGGCTGGCTCCATCTCGATCCCTCCCAGCCGGAGCCCTCCAAACCAGCAGCTACGGTGTCGCCAGCGACGGCAGCCTGGCGCAAGGCAGTCGAACAGCGCGCACGTTTCGCTTCGCAACACCAGGACCTGGTCTGTCTGTCGACCCACGCCGATGGCCTCGAGCTCTGGGATACTGCCGCCGACAAGTTGCTGCTCGCAACCCCGCTGGCAGAGAGCAGGCAAGTGCTGGCAACAGGAGACGGCTGCGTCGTCGTTAGCGGCGGCCGAGCTCTCCGCTACGACCGCGCCGGTGCATCCGACGAGCTCCACTCGCCTGCCAACGTCGTGGCCAGGGACGGAGCTGACGTCTTGGTCGCTAGCGAAGACCGAGTGTTGTTGCTTTCCAGCCGAGGACAGGAGCGCAACAGCTTCCCAGCTCATTTCGGAGCGACAGCAATCCTCCGCACCGGCACGACGCTGGCGATTGGCTACGAGCGCGGCGGCGTCGAGCTCGTTTCGATCGAAGCCAACACTACTCCGCTCATCAAGCCAACCCTTTCTCTCGAGGAAGTCCCGGTAGCCTCTGTGGCATCCCTCCTCGCCGGTCCAATCGATACCCTGGTGGTTGGCTTCACCAACGGCATTGCCGGGCTCTGGAGCTTGGAGAACGGAACAAAACTGTACAGCGTCCGCCTCCACGGCTCGATCGTCCACTCCCGAATCGAAAACAATCGACTGTTCCTCGGCACCGATCTGGGCGACAACTTGGTTCTCGACCTTGCTGCTTTCTATCAGGACTACTGCGATCTCATGCGCTCTGTGTGGCGCGAAGTCCCAGTAGGCTGGAACCGCGGTCTGCCAGTAGTCGCTGCTCCGCCGAAGGACCATCGTTGCAGTCCGTAGTGTGGTAGACGGGTGTGAACAAAAGCCGTTGGTTGTGCTGTTCCCTGTGCCTAGTCCCTAGTTCCTTGTTCCATTCCTCTTTCGAGGTGCTATTCTCGCCGCAGCAATCGGCGGCGCGACGGTGACATGGCACTCCAATGAATGGCCG
>JAZDLZ010000193.1:0-2968 GCA_043801535.1 Pseudomonadota bacterium | reverse complement strand
CCCAAGACAAGGATCCTCTCGCGTGCGCGGCCGAGGCAGCGGCTCAGCTCGGCGATCTGCCTCGGGCAATTCGCGAGCTCGAGAGCGCAAGCCAGCTAGCCCCCGACGACTTGGATGTTGCCGAGCTGCTGCTGCGGCTCTACTCGATGGAGCTCGCCGACCTGGCAAATGCCGAGCGGCTCGACGGTGCCATCGCACTGCTGGCGACCGTCGAAAAACACGCCGATCGCATTCGCCAACGATGGGGCACCCGCGAGTCGATCGAATCACTGGTCAGCCGAGCCTACTCGATGCTGGGCGAGGGTTACTACAACGCCGGCGAGATTGCACGGGCGGCTGCCTTCTTCGAACGCGCCAAGTCGCTCGGCCTTCCAGCGGCCGACGCCCTCGAAAAGCTCGCCACCATCGAGCTGAAGCGAGGGAACGCGGCCCAAGCAGTGCGCGGCTTCAGGAACGCGGTAAAGGTTCCGCGGACCAACCCTCTCGAGGACAAGTCGGAGCGCGCTCACCTGCTCCGCCTGCTGGGAGAAGCTCTCGCCAAGAGCGGCGACGCCAAGAGCGCGATCGACGCTTGGCACGAGGCACTTGGCGTTTTCGGCCAGGTTCTGCGTCAAAGGCGCCTGCCAGGTCATCAGCGAGCCTACTTGCTCACCGAGAAGGCGCGCGTGCTCTACAACTTGGGGCGAAGAGACGAAGCCAGGATAGCGTTCGAGCAGGCGGTGGACACGAATCAGGACGACGCCGGCGTGTATACCAACATGATCGCGTTTCTTCTCGCCCGCGGTCATTTCGAGCCCGCGCTCGACGCATATCACCGGGCGCTCGGACGAGCTACCGTGACCGAGTACTTCAAAGTCTACACGGCTCTCTGGGTCGTGCACTTCGCCAGAATCCGAGGGAAGACGCCCGATCCACTGGCGTCGGGGTATTTGGCGTCGAGAACCGGGAAACAGTGGTACTGCATGCTCGCCAGATTCGCCGTCGGCTCCCTTGGCTACGACGAGCTGCTCGGAATGGCCGACACTCGGGGCAAGCGTGCCGAAGCCTTCTTCTACCAGGCCATGACGCACCTTGCTCGGGGCGAACGTCGTCAAGCGAAAAAATTCCTCCGACTCGTAGTCGCCACCGACATGCTCGGGTTCTTCGAATACGATATGGCGACCTACTTTCTCGAAAACGGTCTCCATGGGTAGCATCCTCTTCCCAGGCTCCATATGGCATCCCGACCCCCGCCAGCTTAAAGCTGTGCATGGTTGTCGGCAGACCGGCGGCGTGCTGTGCTTGCTCGTGCTTCTTGCAGCTTCTTGCACCGGAACCCGCCGAGGACCGGACAAGAACAGCAGAGCCCAGACAGGCGCTACGACACCAGGCCGCTTTCCTCACGAGACGCCGGCTCACGTGGCCTTGGCCTGCACCAAATGCCATTCCGCAGAGTACTCCGGCAGCTCGACCGATCCTGAAAAACCCAAACGACCTGGAGCCGACGAGCACTCACCGTGCGACCAGGCAGGCTGCCACCGTGACGTATTCTTTGCCAGGCCAGGTCGCTTCTGTCTTCTCTGCCACCGCAGTCTGTCGGCGTGGCAGCCAGGAGGGATGGAGCTGGCTCCCTATCCGCCCCAACTCGGACCGCGCGCACTGGTCGCCGAGTTCTCCCATCGCATGCACCTCGACAAAACCATGATGGACCGGAGGATGGGGTTTCATCCAGCGTGCAACGATTGTCACCGGCCGGTCGGCGACGACAAAGACATGGCGCTTCCAAAGCACACCGACTGCGTGCGCTGCCACAATGCGAAGAGCACTGGAGCAAGGCCGTCCATCGATTCTTGCCGGAGCTGCCACGATGGCCGAGCGCCCAGTCCACCGCACGATCGCAGCACGCTTGGCAAAGTCAGATTCCGTCACGGCACCCACGAAGTCGACCGCAGCGGGCGATCGATTCAGTGCGTGTCCTGTCACCGCGATATTGCCAGAACAAGCTCCGCGCCAGTGAAGTCATTGCCTTCTCTGGCTGTCTGCGTGGAGTGCCACGAGGACAAGAGCCGCACTCCAGCGGACGCACGCATGACGCGCTGCGAAGTCAACGGATCGCCGTACGACAAGTTCGACGCTGAAAAGGAGTGGGTGGAACTCACGGCCCTCGAGAAGCCCACTGAGATCGTTGCGTTTTTCAGATAGACACGGTATGTCACCGTGACGGAGGCACGTCCTGGATTGCGGCGAGTCGATCCATGCCTTGCTTGTTCGCGAGCAGGAGCATGTCTCGCTTGCCCACGCTGTCCTGCGTGACGGCCAGAAAACCGGATGGGGTTTGCAGGAACGGCAGAATCCATTTCCAGTCGTCTTGCTGGACGAAGGCGAAGGCCGCGCCTGGTTGCAGGAAATCCTGCTCGAATTGGGTGACGGCGGCGCGCGTCGCATCCATGAACGCCTTGGCGTATTGAGGGTCCACGCCCGATTCGGCGGCCGCTTTGTCGATTGCCGATCTCGCGGCCTGCAATTCAGCGTCTGTCGGCGAAACTGGGTTCGTCAATCCGGCGTCTTGAACGCCTTTCTGAATGGCGGCGAGCAGTTCATCCTGGAACTTGCGCTCAGTGCGCTTGTCTATCGGCGTGGGCGGGACGACGGAGACTTCGTCCATCAGAGCGCGCTTGTGGAAATGCCTCGAGTAGAAAACGTACTCCTCCCGCGAGAAGGCGACGGAATAGAGGCGGAAGTCTTCTTGCCGCAGCGCGAGTTCGCGTATCGGGCGACAGAACTCGCTTGCGCCCTTGTACGCGTCGAGCGCCGGGAAGAAGAAGGTGGCCGCTAACAACGCCAGGACCGCGAACTGGCCGGCCATCGATCTGTGAAGGCCGCGCATTTCCGTCGAGTACGTCCGCCACAGCGTGCCGGCTCCGAAAGCACACGCGCAGATCGAGAAACTCAGGAACATCGGCGACCAACGGTCTCGATACGCGGTTGC
>JAZDLZ010001038.1:0-2898 GCA_043801535.1 Pseudomonadota bacterium | reverse complement strand
GCCGATGTCGAGCACTGCGCAGATGTTGGGATGGCCGATCGCGCTCACGATTTGCGCTTCATACTGCAAGCGTGCAATCGCCTCTGGATCGTCCGCCAAGCCTGCCAGGAGGACCTTGATGGCTACCCGTCTGTCGAGACCGAGATGCTCGGCCTCATAGATGGCGCTCATGCCACCTTCGCCAAGAGCCGCCACGATCCGGTACTTCCGATCGACAATCTTGCCCATCATCCGCGCAAGCTCCTCGGCGCGGTCGCGCGGCAGATCGACCGGTCGTCGACGCCGACACAGTCGTCCCGGTCGCTCGATGCGCAAGCCCATCGTCGGGCATACCTCGACGGGGGCATCATGAGGAAGCCCGCAGTGGGGACAGCGAATAAAGCGTTCAGTCACGAGGTCGACCGGACTGCAGGATACCCCAACCACACCGAGAATCGCTGCCAGGCCGGCTGTGTACAGCACACGGGACAGCTTGTGCACAGCCGGCAGGAGATTCTCGGGACACCCTGTGCGTAGGCGCGAGTAAGGAGAAGGCCCCCAACAAACACACCTTTCTCTACATGGCCTTTCCACCGGCCTGGCCCGCGTAACACCTTGTTTTCACTGCGCTTTCCTGGCTGCCCCAGCTTTCAACAGCCCCTACTACTACGACCTATTTCTTAAATATCCATCTGATCAGAAGAAGCTCTCCAAACCGCCCCCGTGTAGGTGAAGGTCTTACCCCCGGGTCTCGACTCATCTTCCTTTCGACTCCTGCCGATTCCGTCCTGTCATCAGGCCTCAACCCTGCTAAAGGTCATCGGGAAAGACTCGGTTGCCGGATCTGGGCATGGAACTCGTCGCGCCAAAGAAGAGCCTCCTGCGGTTGTTGCAACGGTGTCAGGGTGTTGCCGACAAGAAGAGCACGATGCCCGTACTGGCGAACGTCCTGCTCTCGACTGAAGGAGATGCGCTTCAAGTTGCAGCGACCGACCTGTACCTCGCAGTCTCTGGCTTGATCGAAGCCGACATAAAACATCCTGGATCGGTAGCCGTGCCTGCGCGAGACATGTTCGACCGTGTCAAGTATATGCCCGACGGTCCGGTCGAGATCCGGGTCGGGTCGGGTGCCACCACCACCGTGCAGGCCGTAGGCTCCGCGCGCCGGTATACTCTTCACGGGCTTCCCGGGAGTGATTTCCCTGTCCTGCCAGTCGTAGCGGACGACGCGATACACCTCGATCTCAGTGTCAGCACTCTCAAGAAGCTCTTCGATAGCACCTACTTCTCGATATCGACGGACGAGACGCGTAGTCACCTCAACAGTGCCTTGTTCGAATGCCATGAGCAGGGCTCTGCCGACTACGGGATCGTTCGAATGGTCACTACCGATGGTCATCGTCTGAGCAAACGGGAGATTCATGTCCCTGGTCTTGCCGTCAAGACGACCATGCTGATTCCACATAAGGCAGTGATGGAGCTGCGCAAGCTGCTCGACGAAGTCACCGATAACCGTGATGACACAATCGTCAAGATCAGCCAGACCGGTCCGAACGCTTTCTTTGCACTGGGGGGCATCCAGTTCTCGGTCAAGCTGATCGATGCTCATTTTCCGCCATACGACGCCGTCATTCCTTCCTCGAGCACTCGGTTGGTGCGGACTCCGCGAGAGCCCCTCAGTGACGCTCTGCGAGCGGTGTCATTGGCTGCCAGCGACCGCACTGGTGGGGTCAAGCTCGCCATCTCTGCGAATGCTCTCCGGATCACCAGTGAGAGTCCTGAAAGCGGCAACGGCTTCGACGAGGTCGCGGTGGACTATGACGGTCCCGAGCTGAACGTCGGCTTCAACGCACGCTATCTCCTCGATGCCCTCAACGCCATGGAGTCGGAGGACGAGGTGAGCCTCGGGATCAGTGGCGAGCTCGATCCGGCCGTCTTGCGTCCTGGTTCTGGCAACGACGACTACATTGCCGTCGTGATGCCCATGCGAATTTGAAGGGCCTCGCTGTTTCTCTCGCTCGTCTGGCACTGCGACAGCTGGTGATCGCGCAGCTGCGCAATCTTGAGCAGGTCTGCTTCGAGCCCGTTCCTCGACTGAACGTCATCTCCGGCGCCAACGGTCAGGGCAAGACGAGCATCCTCGAGGCCATCTACCTATTGCTGACGTCCAAGAGCTTCCGGACGCCCCGGAGCAAGGAGCTCATTCGACTTGGCCAGACGATAGCCAGCGTTCGTGCGGTAGTGGTCGAGCACTGGCAGAACGAAGCCATCACTCGCGAGCAAAGCGTGGGGCTGCAAGCTTCCACGAAGCTCGTCCGGCTCGACGGGGAACCACCAATCTCACTGGCGCACTATGCCACGCGCTCGCCGGTCGTTCTTTTCGACCCTCATCAGCTCGTCCTGTCTACCGGCCCCGCGGCGCCACGGCGCACGTTGCTCGATCGGCTGACGCTGTTCACGCATCCCCAGCTGGCGCCACATCGAAGCCACTACGTACGTGCGCTCAAGGGGCGACAACGGTTGCTAGCTGATCGGTATCCCCGGATCGAGCAGTGCTCCGAGCTCGATGCGTACGAGACCTTGCTGGCCGAGCATGGTGCGGCCATCACCCGGGCTCGTACGGAAGCCGCCCTCCGGCTGGCCGATCGGGTCCGCGAGGCTTTTGGACACATTGCCACCGACGGGTTGTCCCTGGAGGTAGCGTATGCTGCTGCTGGTAGCGACAACCCAGCACACGCGTGCCAAGAGCTCTACGGTGCTCGTAGCCGAGACGCTCGTTGCAAGCGTGCGGCCTTTGGTCCGCACCGTGACGATCTGGTCCTGTCGCTCGCTGGACAACCAGCGCGTGTGGTGGCTTCGCAAGGACAGCACCGGATGATAACCTTGGCGCTCAAGGTGGCGGAGATGGGCTGCATCTGC
>JAZDLZ010000171.1:0-4666 GCA_043801535.1 Pseudomonadota bacterium | reverse complement strand
GTCATCGACGACTATGCCCACCATCCGACCGCAATCCGAGAGACCCTGGCTGCGCTTCGCCGTTCGAGCTGCAAGGGCAAGCTATTGGCCGTTTTCGAGCCGCGCTCGGCGACGTCACGGCGGTCGGTTTTCCAGCGTGAGCTCGCCGACGCACTGGCAGCGGCCGACGAGGTGGTGGTGGCCAAGGTGTATCGGGGCGATAGCATTCCCGTCGAGGAGCGCCTGGATTCCGAGCGTCTTGCTGCCGATGTGAGGTCACTGGGGACCAGCGCCAGGATGATCCCGGACGTGGACGGTATCGTCTCCTACGTTGCCGAGCGGGTCACGCCGGGCGACTGCGTGGCGATTCTCTCTTCGGGCGGCTTCGACGGAATCCACGAGAAACTGCTCGTTCGGCTCGGCGATCCAATCATGCCTGCTCGTTTCGAAGACATGCCGCACGTGCGCCGCATTCTGTCGAGCACTGGCCAGCCGTGGGAGGACATGACCGACGATCGGGCTGGCAACGTGTTGGTGGTGGCAACGGAGAATGGGGTCGTGGGGTGCGTGGCCATCGAGCCGTACGGTGAGGTCGGCATTCTACGTTCGCTGGCGGTGGTGCCAGAGCGCCGGGGTGGCGGGCTCGGGTGGATGCTGGCGGATTGCGCAGTGGCGCAGGCGCGTGCCGCAGGAGTTCGCCGTCTCTACATTCTCACCAGCGACGCCAGTGACTTCTTTGCCGAGAAGCTCGGCTTTCAGGCCATCGCGCGGCGACTGGTGGATCCAGTGATTGCAGCGTCGCGGCATTTCCAGGAGTGCGGCCAGGATGTTGCGGCAATGATGCTCGCCCTGTGACTCGTCATGCGTTTCCCTGGGCCAGCACGAGCACGAGCACCAGAACCAGCACCAGCGCTGTGCGAGCTGCACAGCAGGAGCCGAGCGCAATGACCGGGCCATACCGTCTTGGAAACGACATGGCGACGCGCGGGATTCTGGCGAGGGTTGTCGCCACCGCGCTTGGTGTTGCGAGCTACGTTCTTGTGGCGCCGCCAGCAGCATCCGCCGGCGACGGCGCGATCTCGCTCGGGCCGGTATCGGCCACGCCACAATCGTTCGATTTGGCCGCAGCTCAGGGTGTGCTTGCGATGCAGCGGCTCGACGGTTGGCTGCTCTATGACTATCAAGGGCAGAACCCGGTGGCAGTCGCTGTTGCTCGTCCCGTTCGCCCACTCCGCTACCGATGGTTCCTGTTGATCCCCGCCCGTGGGGAGCCAACAGTCCTGGTGCATCGCACTGATCTGAAGGCCATTCCTCATCTGAGCGCACGAGTGGTCGAATACGCTGGTTGGAAAGATCTCGATTCCGGGCTTCGGCAGCTCCTGAAGGGCAAGCGTCGCATTGCCATGGAGTACTTCGCCGGTGGCGCATTGCCGGAGGTGTCTCGCGTCGACGCAGGGACTCTGGAAAGAGTCAAGGGCATGGGAGTAGAGGTGGTGTCGTCGGCCGAGTTGGCTCAAGCCGTGGCATCGCGGTGGGGAAAGGAAGGAAGAGTCTCTCACTACGTTGCAGTGCACAACCTCGTCGCGATTCGCAACGAAGTGCTGGCTCATGTCGCTGGTCGATTGGCCAGCGTTCCGGCCAGTGTTGCAGCCGGTACGACAGCCGGTACGATAGACAGTCGTGAGGGACCGACGGAACAGGAAGTCCAGCAGCTGATCGTCAACGCGTTCGTCGATCGTGGCCTCGAATCGGAAGTGCCTCCCGTGGTTGCCAGCGGTCCCAATACCGCCGATCCACATCATGCTCCCTCCGATCGGCCATTGCAGCGAGGAGACCTGGTTCTCATTACCGTCGCCGCAAAACAGGCCGGAGTATCCGGTGCCATCTATGCGAAGCTGACCTGGGTCGTCTATCTTGGCGATGAAGTGCCGGCCCGCTATCAGCACGCGTTTGCGGCGGTTGCCAAGGCCCGCGACGAAGTGGTTGCCTTGGTTGCCGAGCGATCGAAAGGCGGCCGGGCGGTGAAGGGATGGGAAGCAGATAAGGTGGCGCGCGATTCCTTGCAGGCAAGCGGCCATGGTGGATTGCTCATGCACCCGACCGGACACTCGCTTGATGCTCGAGCTCACGGCGCTGGTGCGAACCTGGATGGCTTCGAGGTACAGGACTCGCGGAATCTGCTCGTGGATGCCGGCTTCGTAATCGAGCCGGGAGTCTACTATGCCAAGGACTTCGGCCTGCGATCGGCAGTATCGTGCCACGTCGTTCCGGGTGGATTGGCGATCACGACTCCGGTTCAGAGCGAAATACTGCCCCTGTTGGCCAGGTAATCTTCTGCTATTCTCGTATCCCCATGGGATGTCTCACGCGGTTCTGGCCAGTGCTTGCGATGACTGCGGTGTTTGCGACCTGGTGGCTGCCGAGGAGTGGAAGCGCCTCGAGTGTGTGCGCCAACCGTACCGGTGCCTTCATTGGCAGCCACAACGTCACCGTCGCTGCCACTGCCACTGCCACTGCTGCTGCCGCTGACACTGCCGCTGACACTGCCGGGAAGGAACTGGAGCAGAACAAGGCGGCAGCAAAGCCATCGGGTAGCGCGCCAGAGGGTGTGCCAGTCAGCGCCAAAGTTCGAAGCTCGACGGGTAGCGCGAAAGCGGGCACCAGCGCGCAGGAGGAGCCGCCGCTGCACGTTCCAGCCGAGGAACCCCCCGGCCCGCGACCGCTTCCTTCGATCCCGTCGGAAGGACCGGTAACGATGGTCGAGGTTCACGGAACCATCGACCTGGGCGTGGCGCCGTACATCATTCGCATTCTCGAGAACCAGCGGGCTGGCGAGTTGGTCGTTCTCGACATCAATACCCTTGGCGGACGAATCGACGCAGCCATCGAGATTCGCGACGCGCTGCTGCGCGCCAGCGGCCGGACCGTGTGCTGGATCAATCCGCGGGCAATCTCGGCAGGGGCCCTGATTGCCCTGGCCTGCGACGTCATTGCAGTGAGTCCTGGTGGGACGATCGGCGCTGCCACTCCAGTCCAGATCGGCAAGGAAGGAATGGAGCCCGTCGAGGAAAAGGTGGTTTCCTACATGCGCAAAGAGATGCGGTCCACCGCCGAAGCGAAGGGCAGGCGAGGCGACATCGCCGAAGCCATGGTGGACGCCGACGTCGAGATTCCTGGCTTGGACGAAAAGGGCAAGTTGCTCACCCTCGACTCGAACGAGGCGTTGAGCTGGGGCTATGCCGAGATCAAAGCGGCGAACGAGGCCGAGCTCTTCGATCGTCTGGGTCGCGCGACCACGCCGCCAATGCAACGCCCCAAGCTTTCGTGGGCAGAGAGAATCGCGCGGTTCATCTCCGATCCCACCGTGTCGAGCCTGCTCATGACCCTCGGTATCCTTGGGATTCTCATCGAGTTCTACGCGCCAGGACACCTCGTTTCGGCGGCGGCCGGAGTCAGTTTGCTCGCGATCTTTTTCTTCGGCCCCCACGTGGTCAAGTTGGCTGGCTGGGAGGAGATCCTGCTTTTCGCCGTCGGCGTGGTCTTGATCGTCGTCGAGGTAACCGTCCCTGGCCACATCGTTCCCGGCATTCTCGGAGCGCTGGCAGTGCTGGGTGCGCTGACATTGTCATTGGTCAACCTGAAGACAGTTCCCATCGAGGTGGCTTGGAAGGCGGGGTGGGTTACCGGTGCTCTCACCAAGGTCCTCGGCTCGATCTTCTTTTCTGGTCTGGCGATGCTGGTGATGTGTCGCTTCCTGCCTGAGAGCGCGTTTGGGCGGCGGATTGTCTTGTCTTCGGCGATTCGCGGAGCGGCCACCTCTGCCATCAATTCTCAGTTGGCCAGTCATGTCGGGGCTCAGGCCATCGCCGCCACGGACTTGCATCCCGCTGGCAAGGTGCTGGTGGAAGGGGACAGACGGGTCGAGGCGGTTGCCGAGCGCGGCTACGTGGCGCGAGGAAGGAAGGTGCTCGTGCTGCGAGCGGACGGCAACCGGCTAGTGGTCAGAGAGATCGAGACAGAGGGAGGAGGATCCCAGTCATGATGTCGTGGACTGCGCTGGTTGTCTTGCTGATGGTGCTCGGTTTCTTCTTCCTCCTGGTCGAGTTGGCAGTCATTCCTGGGTTTGGTGTCATGGGCGTGCTGGGCATCGCCGCGCTCGTCGGCGCAACCGCTGTTGCCTGGCTCAAGCTGGGCGCGCTCCATGCCCTCGCTGCCTTTCTGGCAGGAGGAGCGGCGTTCGTCTTGCTCGTCTGGCTATTTCCCAAATCGAGGCTCGGGCAAGCATCCGTTCTCAAAGAGCAGCAACTCGGGTTCCGGGCAGGTGATCCCCATCTCGAAGGACTGGTCGGAAAAGAAGGAAGGACTCTCACTCCATTGCGGCCGGCTGGCACTGCGGAAATCGAAGGAATGACGGTGGATGTCGTCGCTGACGGGGTCTACGTCGAGTCGAATACTGCCGTGAGAGTGGTCACGGTCGAGGGCGGTCGCGTCGTCGTTGAGACGGTCGACCGGACGGACGGTGGCACGAAGTGAGGAAAGTCGCCGCGCTGACGCATCCCCTCATTTCTTTCGGTCGACGTAGTCGTGGACTTGGTCTTTGACCGCGACGTGGACCTGAACTTGGACGTCCAGTCGATGACTCGGGTCAACGCTTGCCGACCAAGTGCAGGTCGAGGTTCAGGTCAAA
>JAZDLZ010000132.1:0-6514 GCA_043801535.1 Pseudomonadota bacterium | reverse complement strand
CCATGTCACCGTCGCGCCGCCGATTGCTGCGGCGAGAATAGCACCTCGAAAGAGGAATGGAACAAGGAACTAGGGACTAGGAACAAGGGACCGGGAACAGCACGACCAACGGCTTTTGTTCACACCCCAACAATAGGCCAGCCATGGTCGCGTGGCCATCAATCCTCACCAGGCTGGGGAGGCTGGGATACGGGACGGACTCTCACTCGCACGACTTGTTGGGACGTGGCCTCGACAACCTCGAGGATAGTGCCGTCTTGGATAGTGATTCTCTTGCCTTGCTGCGGGACGACTCCGGTCAAAGTGAGCACCAGGCCAGCGATCGTCGTCCAGTCTTCTCCCTCGGGAAGCTCCAGGTCGAGCTCGCGGTTGACCTCGCGGATCGGGACGGTTCCCTGGACTAGCGCTGTTCCGTCTGGCTCGCGGCGGATCTGATCGGGCTCGTGCTCGCTGAGGATTTCGCCAACCAGCTCCTCTACGAGATCCTCGGCGGTCACCAGCCCGGCAACGCTGCCGTGCTCGTCGATGACGATGGCGAGCTGCATCTTGCGCTGTTGCAGCTCTCGCAGCACATCGACCGCTCGTGCGGTTTCGGGAACGAAAAAGACGGGACGCAGGATGTCGTCCAGAGCAACGAGCGGCTGTTCCCATGCCAAGGCCAGGATGTTCTTTGCAATCACGTAGCCGACGATGTTGTCGAGGGACTCGTCGAATACCGGCATGCGCGAGTGACCTTCCTCGAGAAGCACTCTCTTTACCTCGTCGGCTGGAGCGCGGCGTGGCAGGGCGACCATCTCGCTGCGCGGTACCATTAGCTCTTCGACGGTCACTTCGCCGAATCCGATGGCGCGCGAGGCGATTTCGCTCGAGCGAGGGTCGATCGATCCGGTCTTGGCTGCTTCCTCGACGAGCTCCTGGAGCTCTTCGCGTGACAGCCGCGCCTCGGTAAAGCTGGTCTTGTCGCCAAACAGTCGCAGCACGGCGTTCGAGCTCGTGGTGAGGAGCCAGACCAGCGGGCGAATCGCAGACGATAGCCATAGCAATGGCTTTCCGATCGAAGTCGCATACTTGTCGGCGTGGCGGAGCGCGAGCGATTTGGGCACGAGCTCTCCGAGGACGAGCGACAGGTAGGAGATCGAGGCGACGACGACGGCGAAGGCAACCTCGCCAGCGTACTGCGGCCCGATCCCGATCTGGGTCAGAATGCTCGCCAGGCGCCCGGTGATGAATCCACCCCCGTACGCGGCCGAGCTAGCGCCGACGACAGTGACCCCGATCTGAACTGTCGCCAGGAATCGCTCTGGACGATCGCGGAGCGTCTTGACGGCTTGGGCGCCGCTGTGCCCCTGTTCCACGAGCTCGTTCAGGCGGGTTTTTCTGACGGTCAGGATGGCAATCTCGGCGCCGGAGAAGAGCCCGTTTACCAGGATCAAGATGAGGACGATGAGCAAGTCGGATAGCATGGCATCTCCGCGGCGGGCACCAGCAAGGCTGGCAAGGGTTTCCAGCATACGGGTGGCGATGGCCGCAGGCAACGGGCCAGACAGGCCCTCCTGGGTCAGGATTGGTGGCCTTCCGCCGGAAGGCGGTTGCTACGTTGTTCCCGCTTCCGAAAGGCGGCGCGGGTTGGTGGCTGGGCGTTTGGAGAAGAAGTGCTCGTGTAGCCAGAGCAGGATTGGCGCGGCAATGAAGATCGACGAGTAGGTTCCGACGATGATGCCGACGTTCATGGCGAAGGCGAAGTTCTTGACCAGGCCAGTGCCGAGGAGATTCATGGCCAGGGTGGTAACGAAGGTGGTGAGCGCAGTCAGGATCGTACGGGACAGGGTCTCGTTGATGGAGATGTTGATCACCCGGTCGAGCTTCTTGTCTTTGAGTCGGCTCTCGTTTTCTCTGATGCGATCGAACACCACCACGGTGTCGTTCATCGAATAGCCGATGACGGTGAGGACGGCGGCCACGGTGGTGAGCGAGAACTCGGTCCAGGTGATGGCGAACACTCCGATGACCACCACCGCGTCGTGTACCAAGGCAGCGACGGTTCCCGGACCGTAGCGGAAGTCGAAGCGGAAAGCGATGTAGAGCATGATCAAGGCGATGGCGTAGAGCATCGACATGATGGCATCGTTGCGCAACTCCTTGCCTGCCTTGGCGCCGACGGCATCCACCTGCTTGATGTCCACGGCGGTTCCCAGCTTGGCAGCTAGCCCGCGCTCCACCATGCGGTCGAGACCATAGACGGCGATCTGGTAGTTGTACTCGCTCGTCCCTTGCAGAGGCTTGGCGAGCTCCTTGGCTTGCTCGTCCGTCCAAGGCTTCATCTCCAGCCCCTGGCTCTTCAGGAGCTCGCCGATTTCCTCCTGGGTGACCGGCTTTCCCGTCCTGATGAACAGGGTGTCACCCGACCAGTTGGCTTTGAGCACGCTGCGGTCGGCGAATCTATTCTGGATCTCGCTGTCGACTCGATCCACCTCGGCCTTGCTGACTGCGCCGAATTCGGCGAGGCGCACCAGGTAGCCCTGCCGGCTCTCGCCACCCTGAGAGAAGGTCAGGGACGACACGTCGGCGTTGGTCCGGCCAATGTCGTGGAGGGCGCTGCGGATCTCGCCGCCGGTGACTGGCTTTTCGAAGGCGATGATCATTTCGGTCCCACCCTTGAAATCGATGGTCCAGTTGAGCATCGATCCGCGGATGAGCGAGTTGATCGGTAGCATCGCCAGCGAAAGCAGGACGGCGATAATCGATAGAGAAATGAAGAAGCGGGACTTGCCGACGAACTCGTAGTTCGATCCCGGTCTTATGAGCTCGCGAAATTGCGTCGCCATGGCGAAAAAAGCCCCCTTAGCCTTAGATCGAGATCGTGGCGCCCGCGGTGCGCTTGCGTCCGAGATAGTGCTCGAACAATAACCGCGATGCCCACGTCGAAGTGAACAGGTTGCAGACGACTCCGATGAGCAGCATGATGGCAAAGCCGCGAATCGGGCCAGTCCCGTATTCCATGAGGACGAACGCAGCCACGAAGTTGGTTACGTGGGCGTCGAACACCGTCCAGAATGCCCGCGAGAACCCTGCATCGACTGCGCCGCGGATGCTCTTGCCCGAGCGCAGCTCCTCGCGGATTCTCTCGAAGATGATGATGTTGGAGTCGACAGCCATACCAATCGTCAACACCAGGCCGGCGATACCAGGGAGCGTCATAGTTGCTTGCAGCGCTGCCAGGATCGAGAGCTGAAAGGCAATGTTCATGGCCATGGCGAAGTTGGCGATGACGCCGGAGAACCGGTAGAAGTACAGCATCAGCGCGATCACCAGCACGGCGCCGACCATCATTGACAGCTTGGCCCTGTCGATGGCGTCCTGGCCGAGCATCGGGCCAACCAGGGAAGAAGACATCTCCTTGAGTGGCGCTGGCAGCGCTCCGGTGCGGAGAACGTTCACCAGGTCTTCGGACTCTCGCTGCATCACCAGCGGATCCGATCCGCCCATGGTGATGGTGGATCTTCCGCCGGTGATCGAGGTCTGGATGATGGGAGCCGAATTGATGCGGTCGTCGAGGATGATGGCCATCTTGCGGCCGACGTTGGCAGTGGTGAGCTCGCCAAACCGCTTGGCGCCGAATCGATTGAAGGCCACGAGGACTTCGGGACGACCGGTGGTCGGGTTCCAACTGACGTCTGCCCGCGAGACAGCAGTTCCCGTCAGCTCGGAAGTCCGGTGGAGGTAGTAGGTACGCCAGGTCTTTTCCGGCGCGATCTGGTTGGCCTCGCGCGGTGTCATCTCCTCGTAGCCGATCTGGTGGTCGTCGTCTAGCTTGAGCTCCGCGCCGAGCGAATCGAGGTATTCCTGGATTGCCGTCCGCCCGGTGATGAGGCACTCGTACTTGCCGCCGGGTGCTTCCTTGTCCTTGCGATAGCAGCCGTGTTTCTCTGCTTCCTCGCGAGCCAAGAACACCTTGCGATCCTTGGCAGTGAGGAAGACATCGCTGTGGCGGGTTTCCGTCTCCTCCGCTTCCCAGGCATCGGTCTCGACGCCGATTCCCTTTTCCTTGGCAACCTCGTCGGCGGACGCCTTTTCGGCGAGCTTCTTCGCGTAGGCGCTGCCATCGTCGACGATCTTGAACTCGAGCTGGGCAGTTCGGTCGATGATCCGCTTGAGACGCTCGGTTTCTTCCTCGTTCAAGCCGGGAAGCTCGACGATGATGTCCTCGCCTTTCTTGATGATGGTTGGCTCGGCGACTCCGTAGCGGTCGATGCGATCCTTGATGGTGCGAATCGCCTGCTCGAGCGCAGACTCTTTGATCCGGTCGGCATAGTCGGGAGAAACGCGATTGCAGATCGCGTTTTCCTTGCCGGCCGGACAATCGAAGCTTGTCAGCACTTCCTCGTAGTCGGTCAGGAAAGCCTTGTCGATCTTTCCTTTTTCCTCGTCTCCGGCAGGGACGATGATCACTGCTCCGAGAGGATTGCGGGGAGTCTCGACAGTGGCTTTGATGCTACTTTCGGCCAACTTGGCTTCGAGGTCGCGGCGTAGCTCCGCAGCCTTGTCGTCGACCGCCTTGTCGAGGTCGACGCCATAGACAATGTGGAGACCTCCCTGCAGATCGAGACCAAGCTGGACTTTTTTGGAAAACACCCGGCTGAACCAGCCTGGTAGCTGTGAGGATTCGCCAACTGCCGAGGGTATCAGGTAGACAATGCTGAGAATCACCAGCACGGCGAGCGTAATGGTCTTCCAGCGGAGCGCACGTTCCATCTCTCTGGCTCCTAACCTAGGACTTGACGGTGGTAGCGCCGTCGATCTTGGCACCACCGCTCTGGTGTTTGCCCTCGATGAAAGGCCGGAGTACTCGGATACGGACCTTCTCTTGCACCTCGAGTGTGACCATGCCGTCCTGGATTCCCGTTATCCGGCCAACGATGCCGCCGCGAGTGACGACGTCGTCGCCTTTCTTCAGGTTTTCCAGCATCTGGGCGTGGATCTTGGCCCGTTTCTGCTGCGGTCGGATTAGCAGGAAGTAGAAGATGGCGCCCATGGCCACGAGCATGACGATGCTTCCGTACCCGCCGCCACCGGCAGGCGATCCTCCCCCCCCCTGCTGGGCAAGGGCAACTAGAACGCTACTCACTGGCACAACCTCCTTGATCCCAAAGCTTTGGGTCGATGGTCGAGAGTCGAGAGCAGCGGAGACCCGGAACGGTCCCACTGCTTGCTTGGCTGCCTGCGGTGCAGGCGGAGAGGAGCAAGTGCTCCAACACCGTGGTTTGCGGTCTTCGAGAACGCGAAGCTGAAGTTGAAGTTTCTACGCACATTTAGTCATGCCGCAGGCAGACGTTCGACTGTCGACTGCCAACTGTTGACTTTGGGTTGAGACCAAAGACGGGCATTCGTACCATCTGACCCCTTCGCCGTCAAGCAGCGTCGCCATTACCCGTTGCCATTGTTGTTCGATCCGACGATCTCGGCGCGCAACCCTCTCATTAGCCTTTGATAGTAGGTGAGGTTGTGAAGGGTCGCCAAGCGGAGGTAGAGGATTTCGCGGGCAACGAAGAGGTGGCGCAAATAGGCCCGAGAATAGCGGCGGCAGGTCTCGCAAGGGCATTCCGGATCCACTGGCTCGGCTGCGGCACGATGCTTGGCGTTGGCAATGGATAGCTTGCCTGCCGAAGTGAAGAGTTGGCCGTTGCGTGCGTTGCGGGTTGGCATGACGCAGTCGAACATATCGATTCCGTTCGCTACTCCGAAGCGAAGATCATCGGGAGTGCCAACGCCCATGAGGTATCGCGGGCGCTCTGCGGGCAGCTCGTCGGCAAACTCGGCGAGGACGCGGTGCATTTCCGGGATCGGCTCGCCCACCGATAGTCCGCCGAGGGCGAAGCCATCGAATTCGAGGGAACCCAACTCCTCCAGATGGTGGCGCCTTAGCCTTACGTCCGTACCGCCCTGGACTATCGCGAAGAGAGCCTGGCCGACTCCGCGTGGGGCGGTCAGGCAGCGACGAGCCCAGGCGGTGGTGCGCTGCACTGCTTCGAGCAATTCGGCTGCCGAGGCATCGCCAGGAGGGCACTGGTCGAGCACCATGGCAATGTCCGATCCGAGGGTGGCTTGAATCTCCATGGCGGCAACAGGGGTGAGTCGGTGCAGCGACCCGTCGATGTGAGAACGGAACGTCGCTCCTTCGTCGTCCAGGGAGCGCAGGGACGCTAGCGAGAAAACCTGAAAGCCGCCAGAATCGGTGAGGATTGACTTGGTCCATCCCATCATTCGGTGAAGTCCACCCAATGCCCGGATAACGTTCAAGCCAGGGCGAAGGTACAAATGATAGGTATTGGCCAATATCATTGGAGCTGCCAATGGCTCGGCCTCCAACTCACCGGCTGTCATGCCTTTGACTGTTCCGGCGGTTCCAACGGGCATGAACACCGGCGTTTCAACAATGCCGTGGGGGGTCTCGAGTATCCCCGCTCTGGCCTTGCCCTTCGTTGCTATGACTTTGAATGAGAATCCTGCCGTCAAA